>CANQCM010000094.1 GCA_947589625.1 uncultured Alphaproteobacteria bacterium | reverse complement strand
ACTCGCCACTAACGGCTGGAAATATTTTGTCTGGCGCGGATTTCAGTATTCATTGTTTTGAAAATTAGTTCTGGAAATTTGACCCGCGAATCAACAACCACTGGTGCGCCATCAATCGCATACGCGCACAGGTCTTGGTTAAAATTAAAAAACGCGTATGCTGGCAAATGCAAAACATTTATTGCGTCTGGGTTAAATACTGCGCCATGTTGCTGGGCAATTTTATTACATTTTTCAACTGTTGCTTTGTTTGCATTAAACAGTGGCACAAAGCGACAAACACCAATTGCAGGCCGTTTTATCATTTTGTTTATGTTGCCAAAACTGACCGCCCAACCGCAACGTTTATAAAACGGTATTGCAGACGGCAACGCAATTAACTCCATAGAACTGACACCAAAAAATCGTGCCGAATCAGCCTTGCTCAACAGGCGTGTGCCTATGTTTAATTTTTGAAATTTTGGCAATACGAATAATTCATCTATATGCGCACAGTTGCGACGGCAATAGCCCTTGATGTACCCAACCATTTTATTACCGTAATATGCGCCATATGCGAAACTATGTGGGTATTTAGATAATTTGGATTTATAATTTTTCAATTTGTCTTGCCAATCGGAATTTGACATCAATGTATTATAATTATATTCCATCGCCGCAGACTGAATCGCGATAAAATCGTCCCAGACATCTGGGCAAGCCTGATTAAAAATGGGCGTAATGTAAACTTGTTTCATGATAAAAATATTATAGCACAAAAACATTTAATTGTCAACACTCAAAATCAAATTCTATATCTTTAATTTCCGAATGCGTGGCATTTTTAATCGGTACAATGGTGGCAGTGGGTGCAAATTTTCGTGTATGTGAATTTGGCACGATTTTATCGTCAATAACCATATAATGCGACTGGCAAATGTGCGGCAATGTGTTCAAGTCTTGCGAAGTTTTCAGCGGACTGTCGCCCCAAAATGATGTCCAATCGGTATGATTCAAAACCCCAGCAACGGTTATCCATTTTTTTACGCTTAAATCTGTATTATTTTGAATCACCAGACCCGACATCAGCGCACCCCCAGAATAGCCAATCAATATAACTGGGCGATTTTGGGCAACTGATTTTATTGCATTGGCGGTCGCGTTTATTGCCCCTGTTGAAAACCGACCCGATGTCCAATCAGCAACATTGCATGCATCAGTCATGACATACTGGCATGGGCGCGCCACATACATAACATTAGGCGCAGCGTCATTTATCACCCAATCGCGCACAGTATGCGCGCGCGGCGTTGGGTCATCGGTGGGTTGCCCATTATAAGAAAACGCGTGGCCGTCACCTTCTATATAAACATGAACAGGCGCAGTGTCGTCTGAGATGCGCGCCCATGTTGCAATTGTGTATTTATCGTGCGTGATTTCACGATATGTCATATCATTTGGCAAATTCACGACACCTGCACACCCAGACAATATGAAAAACAAAACTAATTTCCACATAATCTGATTTTATATGAAAAGAAAACTTTTTACAATTTAGATATTATCGTGAAATAAATAAACTGCGGTCGTGTTCCAAGAACCACCGTTTTGACGGGCATGCCGCCAAGAAAGTATGCAAATATCGCATAGAATTCTGAATTGCTGCTGTTTCCAATGTATCAACATTTTCCACTGACATACGCAAGTTCTGTAATGTAATTGGATTAAATGAATTTTTACTGCGATTATCTATATCGTTTGAATATTTTAATTCTATCATAAAATTAGTGAAATATAGATTTATAAAATGTAAATCTTGTAATTGTTCTTGCATATCTATGTGCGGAAAAACACCCATCGCAACCAGAGCGTCCAGTTTATGTTCTTGTGCCATAGATTTTGTTTTATCCCATGTAATTGGCGTTGGGTGATTTGTCCCAGGTGCAACTGATTCTGTTGTTTCATAAAACACATCAATAATCGGTGGCAAATCAACGCAATACGCGACAGATTCAGGATTTTTATACGCGACATAAGGCGCAAATGGCGACATACCACAGCCAAAATCAACAAATTTCAGATTCTTGTTTTGTGCCAGTTTAGAATTTATAAAATGTAGGCTTTCACTGAACCGAATTGCATAATGCAACGATTGCGCAGATATATCAGACGCCCATTCTACACACATTTTTGAATAATTATCAAATCGCTGGCAATTTTTAGCAATAGCACCGCCCACAGCGCCCAGATATTTCAGATATTTGCTTTGATTGATAACATTTAATAACGCCCTGTTCCATTCGTAAACATATTCATGAACATCTGAATTCATTGGCGCAATATAGTCAGCATAGCGCCGTAACGCAGGTTCAAGAAACACGCTGCACGACATGGGTATATCTAAAACGCCAAAATTTTTCTGTTGCCTTGCCATTTTTTAACTTTATTATACCAATATATAGCACTAATTCAATTTTTTGTCAACGATTTAATTCGGTTTAAAATAATTTGGACTTTTTATATTTGGCGATTTATTATTTATTTTATGAAGAATTTAACAGACCAAGATATTGCAGATATGATTGGCGCAGAATACGCACCTGATAC
>CANQCM010000093.1 GCA_947589625.1 uncultured Alphaproteobacteria bacterium | reverse complement strand
CATCTGGTACATGTTACCGCATGGTACGACAACGAATGGGGCTTTTCAAACCGCATGGGCGACACCGCCGTTGCCATTGGCAAGCTGATTAAATAGTGGCGAGTGTTAGTATAAGGTGTTTGCAAATGCAAACACCTTTTTTATTTGTGTCGCGCGTTGCGCGACGAGCAAATAGACCTGGGTCCTGGGGTCAAGCCTCAGGATGACATAGGAGTTCGCTAATGCTCACAAGTTTTAATAACTGGATTCTCGGGTCAAGCCCGAGAATGACACACCTTCTTTATTTCTTAAAATACGAACATTGTTCCTAGCATTAAAATAAAAAGAAAAGAGGTTGTCATTCCACGGCTTGACCGTGGAATCCAGTAAATTAAACTCGTTCGCGCAGCGAACACCTTATTCACTAACACTCGCCACTAAACAATGCCCCGAACGGGGCATTGTTTACATCTGTGTCTTGAAAAATTCCTCTAACTTGTCAAACGGTATGCGGTCTGTACGATCATACAGGTCAATGTGTTCTGCGTCTTGAACTACATACAGTTCTTTTGGTGCGCGCGCCCGTTTATATGCGTCTTCACTGAAAAATTTAGAATGCGCACGGTCGCCCACAATAAACAAGATTGGACGCGGCGAAATCTCATCAATGTGCGACAACAAATCAAAATTCATCATCGCCATATTGCTGGTCGTGGTAAATCCGCCACGCGCAGACGGGTGAAATCCGCGCTTGGTCGCATAAAAGCGAAACCATTCCGCCGTTGGTTCTGTCAAATCAGCTGGCACTGCGTCCAGCGGTTTTTCTGGAAAAGATGGTATATATTCTGGTTTGCCGTTTTCAAAATCCACCCAACGTTGCGCCGCCAATCTTTCTTTTTCTTGGGCAATTTGTTCGGCTGTCATGCCCATACGCGCCGCGACAGACATATCATACATTGACGCAGTTGCCACTGCACGAATACGCGGATCTACCTGAGCCGCCGACAGTGCAAAACCACCAGAACCGCATACGCCAATGACACCAATTTTTTCACGATTCACAAATGGCACCGTGCCCAGATAGTCAACCGCCGCGCTGAAATTTTCTACAAAGATATCAGGCGATGAAACATTGCGTGGCACACCGCCAGATTCGCCCATGAACGATTGGTCAAATGTCAACACTACAAAACCGCGACTTGCCAACGCATTTGCATAAACGCAAGGCGCTTGCTCTTTGACACCGCCGTATGGTGCGCCCACAATCAATGCAGGGTATTTTTCGGCTTTGTTCAAATCGCGCGGAGTATACAGACGTCCAACTATTTCCAGACCATATCTGTTTTTATATTTAATATGTTTAACCGAAACATTTTCTGAAATCGGCGCAATGCATGCACAACCGCCATTTGTGCGTTCAGACATAAAATACCAGCCTGCGCCTACAACAGCGGCAATTATTAATAAAACTAAAAATATTTTTGCCATATCAAATCTCCTTTGTGTATCAGTATATCATTTTGCCACAACAGATAAAACATTTTATTTAGGAAAAGTATCTTGTGGGAAAAGATAGCGTGTTATGAAATACTTTCCTGTACTCAAAGAAAGGATTTCTTATGACACATGCCGACATCTGGAACGCGATTGAATTTTTTGCCAAGAACGAAGGACTCACCTGCTCGGGCTTGGCACGCAAAAGCCACCTTGACCCGACCACTTTTAATAAATCAAAACGATTGACCTCTGTCGGCAAAGAACGTTGGCCGTCTATGTACAGTATTCATAAAATGCTGAACGCGACAAACAAAAAAATTGATGACTTTGTAAAATTCTTGCCTGAATACACTGGCAACCAGAAAGATTGATTTTTTTGCCTGTTTGTGATATAATAATATTCAAATTAAGACGGCGATTTTATCGCTGTTTTTTTATGCCCGCCCACGTTGCGATTTTTTTAACCGATGGAGAAAAATATGTTATCCACACACGATATGCGCAAGTCTAAAATAATTCATAGATGTATGGCAGAAGAAGGCAATTATATTGACAATCCTAAATTGATTGACCAACCCACTAATGCTGGAATCACTCAACCAACACTTGATAAATATAATTCAGACCACCCGAATTTTCATTTTCCAAATAACTTGAAAGAACTTACAGGCGTTCAAGCAGAACAAATATACGGCGAAGATTTTTATGACGAACGCCGTATTGGCGATATTGTCAATGAACGTATAGCCTATGCAATATTTGATATGGGCGTGATGAGTAATTTTAAGAACGTGATTAAAATGGTTCAAACAACTATCAACCAAATAACCGATAATAAAGTTTCTGTTGATGGTGCAATTGGTGATGAAACCATCGCCGCACTGAATAATATTCCAGCCCAAAATATTAACACATTTATGGAAACACTGAAAAGAAACCGTTTGGAATACTTGCGGCATCTGAACACTTGGCATAAATACGGTAATGGCTGGTCCGCCCGTACAAATAGATATTGAATTCTATGCACCCTACCCTGAAAAATTACTGATTTATTACATTTCACACAGGTTTTCAAATTGCTGTTTACATTTTACAATTGATTGTTTATAGT
>CANQCM010000092.1 GCA_947589625.1 uncultured Alphaproteobacteria bacterium | reverse complement strand
TTCTTGGTCGCAGACCCACGCACAGGCAAAAATCTGGCAGAATATTTATCTGGAATAAAAAATCGTGCAACCGTATCGGGATTGGGTATGGACGTCGGTATGGATTTGAACAGCGAACAAACACTGGACCCATCAAAACCATTTTTAACCCAACGCAAATATGCATTACTTTCTACACGGTATACAAAACCAGTGGTTCTGTTCCGTCCCGCTGTTTGGGGCAGTGGATTCCACAGTGTGAAATCGCATAATTTCCATATTGATAAAAACCTGTATCTGTTGCATTTTGGCGGCGCAGATTTAGAAATGATAAAATCAAAAATTGGCGACCGTGGTGGTTCTTGGGCGCATCATTTGAAAAAGCGCGCCCGTACAATTGATATAATAACGCACGCAAAAAAACGCAACCACAGCCTGTTTATTGCGCGCGTAATGCAAACACTTATGCGCCCGATTTACGATTGGAATAAACCTGCAATGATGGGATTAAAATGGGTCGCAACAATTCCACCCAGATTTCAAGATTTATCAATTTAACGAAAGCAGTTTCATCAACATTGGCGAAATAGTTTTTACATCAAATCGCGCAATTGATTTTGCCATTTCTGATTTCATGCTGTCTATCTTGTTGCCGCCGTGATATGCAATGCTCATACACTTGGCTAATTGATTAACATTACCAGAATCAAACAATAATCCTGCGCGTCCAGACAACAAAATTTCATCAGGCCCATTATGGCATTTTGATGAAATGTTTAATACATTTAATGCCGCAGCCTCTATTAACACAGTAGGTAATCCTTCGCCATTACTGGACAGAACATTTGCAATTGCGCCACGCATTATCGCAAAAGGGTTGTTCGTTGCACCCCAGAAAATTATTTTATCTGCGCATTTCATTTGTGCGACTTGTGATTTTAGTTTTTGTTCCCATACGCCCTTGCCTATTAAAACAAGATAAACATCAGGTCTATTATTTTCATGCCAAAAAACGTCAAACGCGCGTATCAATGTAAATGGATCTTTTGCAGGTGCCAATCGCGCCACAGAAACAAAATATTTTTTATTTTCCATATCGTTTTGGGTGTTTTCTGCTCGTATGCGAACATCTGAAAAATCTAATGGGTTATATATTCGCAAAATTCTGTCAGAAAAATTCGGCACCAACGAACGCACCATATTCGCCATTTCATCAGTCAAGAAAACTGTTTTATCATACAGTGGTATATATTTTTCACCATGTTTAGTAAAAAATTCTTCTTGGGCCATATGCCACCACGCGATTTTTTTACAATGAAATTTTTTTACTTCATTTGCAAAATCAAAATCATAAAAATCAACCAAAATATCTATATCACGAAACAGGTTCCAATTAATAGTATGACGCCGCGCCCAACGATAAAGCCGACGCATCAAAGACATCGGCACACGAAACAGAAAAAATCGTGGCAATTTTGTACCGAAAATCCGCCATGGATAAAATGCGTGCAATTTTACATCTGGGTGGTTTGCAAACCATTCTGTAAATACAGGTTCAGAAATTTTAACATAACTAAAAACCGTAATATCGTATTTTTTGCTGTCCAATAATAACTGGATTATTCTTAACATAACCCATTCTGCACCTGCCAATTGCATATCACGCATACAGAAAGCAATTTTAATTTTTTTCGTTTTTGGCATTGATAAATTCCATTATTTCATTTTGCAATTTTTGCCATTTTCTTGTGGGCGGATTACTTAATACACCGCACGATACTAAATCTGCAAATTCTTGTCGTGCCACATTCATGTCGGCATCATTATCAATATATTTTATTTTGCGCCATGCCCATTTAATAAAATACCAACGAAAATTTCTGGACCATTGTTTCATTTGATACGCATTTGCATGCGCAGTGTAATCTGTATACGCCACACGCAACCCAGTACACAGCGATTGCATAATTTTTAATTGTTTCGCAGACAGCACAATTCCGCCAAAATTCGGCACATAAAAATATAACGGTAATGGCGCAATTGTCGTGCGCGGATTTTTCATCATAACCGCAGACCACCACGGAAAATCTTCAAACAAAATGCCTTTGATAAACGGTGTGTCGGCAATCAATTCGCGCCGATATAAATTTTTCCAAACTTGACAATGTTTAATCAGCCATTTGCGTTTTGGATTAAATATATTATGCGTACGCTCGGTCGCATATTGATAAATATCGTTTGTTGTGCGTGTTTTTATTTTTGCAACATTGTATTTTTTTCGCATACGCATTGGCACAACTGAATCAGTGTCTAATTTTAATATATGGCGCACCATCAATTGCGGGCGATAAATCCTGTCGTATGTAAAAGACACAATGTCTGAATTATCGCGCACCGCCAGATTATACGCAATTTCCAGTGTCTGGGGGTGAATAAAATCATCACTGTCCAGATATAAAATATATTTGCCATTTGCATACGGCATGCCGGCATTACGCGCATCAGATAAACCGCCATTTTCTTTATTTACAATTACAAATCGCGAATCACGCGCCGCATATTCTGCCAGAATTTTATCAGAATTATCAGGGCTGCCGTCATTAACACAAATTGCATTCCAATCTTGAAAAGT
>CANQCM010000091.1 GCA_947589625.1 uncultured Alphaproteobacteria bacterium | reverse complement strand
GGTTGCGTGGTTATAATTTAATCTTATGAAACCGCAGAAATTAAAATATACAGGCGCAATGGTTCTGGGCATGCATGATGCACTGGTGTCACTGACTGGACTTATTGCAGGTTTGGCATTCGCCTTGGCAGACCGATATTCCATTATAATGTCGGCAATAATTGCGTCTGTGGCTGCGTCATTGTCTATGGCGGCATCGTCTTTTTTGGCAGAACGCGCCGCAGGTCGCCCAAACGCCGCTACATCGGCGGCATATACTGGTGGCGCATATATTTTGACCTGCGTTGCCTTGATTTTGCCGTTTTTTATTATCGCATCGCGCGGCACAGCATTGATTACGACATTTGCCATCGCTGTTTTAATTATTTTCTTGTTCAATTATTGCGTGTGTCGGCGCATGCGCCGTTCTTGTGTGCGACCATTTCTGGAAATGCTGGGGATATGCGCAGG
Organism: uncultured Alphaproteobacteria bacterium; assembly: GCA_947589625.1. Classification (GTDB taxonomy): domain Bacteria; phylum Pseudomonadota; class Alphaproteobacteria; order Rs-D84; family Rs-D84; genus Enterousia. Next base: position 2,342 of record CANQCM010000091.1, on the reverse strand, counting down.
CGTTTCTGTTGTTGCGTTTGTAATTGGGCAAATGGCGAAATATATTGTCTGATACAAAAAATATGATAATGTTTATCACATGATTACACCACGCGAATTTTATATGGGCAACCCATTACGCGTTGCACGCGGATTGCTGGGCAAATACTTGTGCCGCAGATTAGACGACGGCACAATTATTCGCGCACGCATTGCCGAGGTTGAATTATACCACCAATCAGAACGCGCATGCCACGCATACGGCGCAAAATGCACCGCGCGAAATTCTGCAATGTTTTTGACGGGCGGTCATGCGTATGTTTATTTGTGTTACGGTTTGCATAATATGCTAAATATAGTGCTGGGTGATGATAAAACAGCAATCGCTGTTCTAATTCGTGCAGTGGAAATAGACGGCGGCCGCGGCCCAGGGGCGCTGACTAAACGGTTATCAATTACACGCGAATTGAACGGCGCGGATTTATGTTCTGGCGATAAATTATGGCTGGAAAACGGCGCGCGTACACGAAAAATTGCTGTTGGTACACGCATTGGCATTGACTATGCAGGCACTGACGCGCAATTACCGTGGCGGTTTGCGATTGCAGATTCGCCATATATATCGCGCCCGATATAAAAGACCGGCGATTGCCGGTCTTGTTATTTTTGCCTTCTTGCAATGGCAAGTAACCTTTCCAGAATTAGTTCTTGTTGTTTTACGATTGTGGATAAATTTTTTAGAACTTGAACACGATATCTCATTGTCATAATATCTGTCTGTTCGTATTCACTGTTGGAATCCAGTTTTGTCATGTAACCACATTTTGTCGGCTCTTTTTTACACAAGCCGCTTTGCAAGTCCATGTTTTCACAATCGACATTCATTCTGTTGCAAATATAATCTGGCATAAAATACTCCTTTTTACTTTCTGGTACAATATTGATGTTGCCAGAATGTCAAAAAGAGCATTTAATTGCAACAATAAATTTATTTGCAACCGTTATTTTTTACGCATTCAGAAATAAATACTGCGTCATCAGAACAATCACAACAAAATTCAGAATAATCCATTGTGATAAATTCTTGCTGAACAGGCGCTGCCACTGGGGCATCTTCGCATTTTACAACTGTAATCACTGCGCCACTTTGCGCCGCCGCGTTGTCCAGTGCTGCGCGCATAGATTCCATGTCGCAAGATGAAACATTTTTTTCATAATAACCGTTGGCAAACGCACTTGCTGCCGCGGCAAAATACAACGCAGTACCTAAAATTAATTTCTTTATCATCACAAACACCCTTTTTTGTGTTTTTGACTCTCTCGGCACTCCCAACACAGTTGACTATACAACAATTTTTTGTCAACGCAAGGGGAAAATAGGGGTTAGTGTTAGTGGGTAGTAGATGTGTTCGCGTTCGAGAACGATATTTTTTTCTTTTTTTATAACTATTCATCAGGTATAATTTTCCCATCAGGGCATTTTGCCTTGTTGGGCTTAACAACCCATTTAGACGCGCCAAAATAACACCACATTGTGGCACTGTTTTTGGCGAAAAACTCCTGACCCTATTGGTCGGGAGGGCGGCTAATATCCAATACACCGCGCAATTCGTCTAAATTGTTGTTAACCTCCCGACCGCCTGAAAAATTGGTGGTTTTTTATTTCAGACAAGGACACAACAATGGGATTTATTTTTAGACGCAAATTAACACACGGGCACACTCTTTATTATGTTTTTGGCATCAAGGTTGCCAGCACCAGAAACCCGCAATCTATTATCGGCAAAAACAATATTGTAAAAATTCCGCCTAAATCTGGCGTTCGGTTATCTGTGTATGGCGACAATAATGAAATAATCATTGATGAAAACACAACTTTGAACATGAATATGTTTATTGGATTGCCCGAACTAACTTGCAATAATTGCAAAATTCACATAGGCGCTGAAACGACCGTTGGCGGCGCAATGATTCGCATCTGCGAAGATAACACAAAACTTATAATTGGGCGCGATTGCCAATTTTCTACTGATATACAAGTTTGGGCGTCCGACACACATACAATTACAGACGCAACTGGCAAAATCCGCAACATAGGGCGCGAAATAATAATTGGCGATCATGTCTGGGTTGGTCATGGCGCCAGCATTTGCAAAAACACAATCATTGCAGACGGTTGCGTTGTTGGGACAAAGGCGGTTTTATCTGGTAAATACGAAACGCCTAACAGTACGATTGTTGGCAATCCTGCACAATGCGTTCGTGTTGGCGAGACATTCTGGGACAGACGCCGCCCAAAACAGTATATTAGTGGTTAGTGGGTAGTGTTAGTGGTTAGGGAATAAGGTGTTCGCTGCGCGAAC
>CANQCM010000090.1 GCA_947589625.1 uncultured Alphaproteobacteria bacterium | reverse complement strand
TTATTTTTATGTAAGACAAGATTATATTAAAAAATATTAGTACATAATATAAATACTATTTGATTTTAGAAACAAAACATCTCAAATATTCTAAATAAGAAATATTTATCTAAACCAAAGGATTCAAAAATGGCGGTTATTGGTTATATACGCGTATCTTCTAACAAGCAAACTTGGCAACATCAACGGCATGAAATAGGGCTGTTTGCCCAGAACAGCCAAATCCAAATTGACCGTTGGGTCATGGAAACAATCACTTCGCGCCAACCATTAAACAAACGAAAACTGGGGAAATTGCTGGACGAAGTCCAATCTGGCGACATCTTGATTGCGGCAGAAATTTCGCGCCTTGGGCGGTCGTTACTGGAAGTGATGCGAATATTGGAAACTTGTTTGAACAAGAATTGTAAGGTATGGACGCTGAAAGAAAATTACCGTTTGGGCAACGATATTCAAAGTAAAGTTATGGCGTTTGCGTTTGGGCTGTCGGCAGAAATTGAACGCAATTTAATTTCGCAGCGGACAAAAGCGTCTTTGGACAGCCTGCGCGCCACAGGGCGAAGGCTAGGGCGACCGTATTCTGCGCAATCGCGAAAATTAAAATTGACGCGCAATGCAAAAAAGATAAAAGAATTGCTGGATAACGGATTTACTAAATACAAAATTGCAAAAAAGTTGTCTGTGTCGCCATCAACCGTATCAAACTTTATCACCCGTATGGGGTGGTAAAGAATAGGGGTCGAACCGTTAAACCCACGTCCAAAAATAAAACCCGCACAAGGCGGGTTGAATTTTTGGTTGGGGCAGCTGATTCCCTCGCATAGGCTGTGCCTATGCTGTGGGGCATTCGTAAGATGTTCATTGCGCGTTGCTTATGAACATCAACTCATAGTCGAACCAAACAACTGGCGTTGTGTGGTCGAACCGTTAAACCCACGTCCAAAAATTAAACCCGCGCAAGGCGGGTTAAATTTTTGGTTGGGGCAGCTGGATTCGAACCAACACTGACGGAGTCAGAGTCCGGAGTTCTACCATTAAACTATGCCCCAATGCGCTGGCCATTATAGCCTGCAATTGTGGGCTTTGCAATTTATTTTTTGATTATGGCAAATAGGTTATTCGGATTTGCGGGCGGCGGCAGCGGCGGACACCATTGACTGAAAGAATTTCGCCGCGCGGTCTTGTTCGTCTGATGGTAATGTGCCTGATAAACCACTGTCGTCAGCACCATTTAATATTACAATTTGTGTAGGTAATAAATCACTGCCACATTTTACATAATATTTTGATGGGTCATAGTATTTACCATAACAACGACCGTTCAGCACACCGATATAGCCACTGTCCCACAAGGATTGACATGTTGGCTGGGCGCCATATGTGATTTCGCCAGTTGGTACTGTTTCATCAACATTATCAAGAATACCCGTACACCAAACATTTACATTTTTGCCGTTAACATGTGCAGTGCTGCCGTTTGCGTCGGTCTTGCGCACACCAAAGCAATTGCCGTTTAATTTTGTGAAATCAAAATCTTGAGAATTCAAATCTTTGCCACTGGTAATGTCGCTTTTAGAAACCAATGTTGGTTCGCTTTTAGATACTGAAAAAGCCTCGGCACAGATATATTTCATGCCACGACAATTTGCGTCTGCGTCCCATATTTCAGAATCATAACCTGCGCCCATGCTGACATAGCAACGGGTTGTATCTATGCGGCAAATTGTAGGTTGTTCCCACCACGGAGTTGCTGCGTTCGCAAATCCACATGTCAAAAACAACATAACAGATAACAGCAAAGTTTTTTTCATTTTTTATCTCTCGGTATTTTATTTTATCAAATTTTTTATTTTTCTGCAAGCCGACAAAACATCATCGATGGGTTCGCAAATTACGGTTTGTTTTCATCTGTGCCTGATGCATCTTCTGTTTTTGTTTCTTCTTTTTCCGCACAGAAACCCCAATCTGTACTGGCGCCTGTTTCCTGATAGAACTTGTCAAACAGTTTATAATTGCGACTGCTTTCTTCATCGTTCCATACAGTGTTGACCCATGTGCCGCCCAGTCTGTCGCATTCTGCCGCCAGAGCGTTTGCCATGTCTACCTTGATAGAATCCATCATAGCATTTACATCTTCCATCACAACAGTTGGCAACACATAATCGTTTGTAACATCTGATGGACGAACACAAGCCTGCATTGCATAACGTACCATTTTTTGATACAGACTGCCGATATAGTCGCCACAATTTGTAGTGATGTCGTTTTCACATGGTTTGCATGCGTTGCCCGGTTGAGGGGTATTGTTCGCTTGCCATTTGCCATTTTTATATACATACAAACAATAGCCTTCGTTACAACTGGTGTATTGTTTTTGTGCAGGGCAAATATAGCCACCGCCAGATGGTGTGGTTGGTGGTTGTTCATAAACACTAGTATAAAATTCATTAAGTGTTTGATTACATTGTGCAATCAAAGCATATTTATGTTCGCCAGGTATATATGTACGACATGCGTATGGGTATGCATGCAAACTGTCATTGCTGGGGACAGAACACAAATCCAGCGCATAATTGTGCAGTGCCTCTTGACAGCCCTTGGCGATTTTTTGATCGGTTATGTTGTGCATAGCCTCTAATAATAAATCCATACCGTTGCCAGTACCGTCGCCGTACAGGTTGCTGCATGCGTCCAATTTATCACGGCATAATTCTTCGGACAGTTCCAGACGCGACCCCAACAATAATTGTTCATTTATGTTCGAGAAGTCTTTTAATGATTGGCTTTTTTCGTCATAGCATTCGTTGACAATGTCCAAGCATTCTGTTTTCACAGCGCGAATTTTTTCTTGCTGGCCTTGGTATATTTCAGCCAGTGCTTGACGCATAAATTCGTCCCATACATCATCAGCCAGATCACGACATGTTTCCAGACCGCGCGATGCATAATCGCGTTTGCGATTTAATTCTGCAACAATTAATCTGTT
>CANQCM010000089.1 GCA_947589625.1 uncultured Alphaproteobacteria bacterium | reverse complement strand
ACAATTGTTTTGATAATTTCTGCGTTTGCCAATTTATTCGCAACTGCATTTTTGGCAGCCGCAATAATTTCCGATTCGTCTGCATTGGTTGGCACAACGAATTCTGCACTGCGCTTGCCATTGATTGACGCAACAATTGTCATTTCATGGCGCACCAGTTTTGATGCGTCAAATGTCGGCCATGGTTCAAATACCAGCATTTCGCGATGTCCCAATTTCTCCCAAATCTCTTCGGTTAAATGTGGCGCGAACGGGTTCAGTATTTGAATCAGTTTTTCATAAACAGGGCGGGGCATTTTGCCACCAAACGCGTTCAAAAATTCCATCATTGCGGAAATCGCCGTGTTATAGTGCATATCTTCTATGCGTTCGGTAACATCTGAAATCAGTTGATTTATCAGACGTTCTTGTTCTGCGGTTAACGCATCGTCTGTCAAATTATCGCCCAGATTTTCCACCCGCGACAAGAATCTTTGTACGCCTGCCAGTGCGCCTTCGGACCAGATAACATTTTGATTCCATGGCCCCAGCGATAACACCGCAACACGCGCCGCATCTGCACCAATTTCGGCAACTTTTTCATCAATTTGAAATCCATTTCCGCTGGATTTTGACATTTTTTTACCGTCAGACCCCAACATCAAACCGTTTGTTGTACGTTTCGCATACGGTTCTGGTGTATTTACCAAGCCTAAATCATACAGCGCCTTGTGCCAAAACCGCGAATAAATCAAATGCCGCGTATTATGTTCGTTTCCGCCGTTATAGTGATGAACAGGCAACCACCGCGCCATTTGGTCGCGTGAACAAAACGCGTCATTATTATGTGGGTCAAGATAGCGCAAATAATACCAAGACGACCCTGCCCATTGTGGCATAGTATCTGTTTCGCGCACCGCATGACCACCGCATTTCGGGCATGTCGTATTTACCCAATCGGTCGCGCGCGCCAATGGACTTTCGCCATCGTCTGTGGGGCGGTAATCTTCCATATATGGCTGCATTAATGGCAATTCGGATTCTGGCACAGGCACCCAGCCACACTTGTCGCAATGCACCAACGGAATAGGTTCGCCCCAATACATCTGGCGCGAAAAGCCCCAATCAGACATTCTGAAACGTGTTGTTGCGCGTGCAAAGCCGTGTTCTGTGCCGTATTTAATTGCTGCGGCAATTGCGTCTGATTTGCCCATACCGTTCAAGAACGATGAATTTATGTGTTCGCCGTCACCTTCCCAAACTGCGTCGGAACTGCCGCCAGCCAACACAGGTATAATTTTCAGATTGAATTTTTTTGCAAAATCCCAATCGCGTCCGTCATGTGCAGGCACCGCCATAATTGTACCGTGCGCATAATCAGCCAGAACATAGTCTGCAACAAAAACTGGTATCATATCGCCTGTAAATGGATTTTGCGCCATTATGCCGTCCAGAATTACACCTGTTTTTTCTTTGGTAACATCGGTACGGTCAATTTCTGATTTTGCCGCTGCGGCTGCGATATATTCGCGAACAGCGTCTGCATTTTTAATGCGGTTTTCACCCAGCCACTTTTTAACCAATTTATGTTCAGGCGCAATCGCACAGAATGTCACGCCGAAAATCGTATCTGGTCGCGTAGTATAAACCGTCATAACATCATCACCAACGCGGAAATCAATATCTGCACCCGTTGATTTACCAATCCAGTTTTGCTGGTCGCGTTTAACTTTTTCTGGGTAATCAACCAAAGACAAATCGTCCAGCAACCGTTGCGCATATTTAGTAATCGCCAGATTCCACTGCATTTTTTCGCGAATCTGGACATCACCATGGCATCGATTACATTTGCCGTCTTCTAATTCTTCATTGGTCAATGTCGTGCGACATTTTGGACACCAATTCATCGGCAACATTGATTTGTATGCCAACCCTGCATTAAAGAACTGAATAAACATCCATTGTGTCCAACGAATAAATTCAGGGTCTGATGTCGCAATTTGCGATTTCAAATCAATAGACCAGCCCATTTCAATCATACTGCGTGAAAATTTCTGAATCAATTCGCGCACCACCACAGACGGGTGTTTTCCAATCTTGGTGGCGTAATTTTCCGCAGAAATCCCCAGCGCGTCAAATCCCATGGGATACAGCACATCAAACCCACGCATACGTTTATAGCGTGCCATAACATCGCAACCTGTATAATTCAGCAAATGCCCACCATGCAGACCAGAACCACTGGGGAAGGGGAATTCTGCCAGCATATAAAACGGCGGTTTTGTGCCATCATTTTTCGGTGTGAAAATATTTGATTCTGTCCAACGCTGTTGCCATTTGGATTCGCGTACTTTTATTTTTTCAATATTTGTTGCCATAATTTGTCCCCAAATTTATTTGTAAATTCAGGCAAAATTTTATACGCACCAGATATAAAAAGCAAGTTTTTTAACGCGTCAGCCCACCATTAATGCAAATTTCTTGTCCTGTGATATATGCTGCGCGTTCAGATGCCAAAAACGCAACCAAATATGCAACCTCGTCAGGTTTTCCGAAACGCGACATAGGAATCATTTCTCTGAATTTTGCTTTTTTATCGGCGGTTAAAACTTTCATTGCGTCTGTATCAATCATTCCAGGCGCAACGCAATTCGCCGTAATACCGCGGCGCGCAAATTCTACAGCAATAGATTTTGTCAGCGACGATAACGCACCTTTGCTGGCAGCATATAAACTGATGCCTGCATCGCCCATACAGCCTGCCACAGATGTGATATTTATAATGCGTCCGAACTTGTTTTTAGTCATAACAGGCAACGCATTATGACATAAATTATATGCCACTGTAAAATTAGTGTGCATAATTGCGTCTAAATCTGAATTAGTTGTGCGAAATAACAATTTCGGGCTGATTATTCGTGCCGCTGCATGTACCAGAATGTCCAGTTTTCCAAACCGTTCCACAGTACGCGAAACCAAAGTCTTGGCGGCATCAATTGCGGTTAAATCCAGCCCCAGTGTCGCCACGCGACC
>CANQCM010000088.1 GCA_947589625.1 uncultured Alphaproteobacteria bacterium | reverse complement strand
CAAGCATATCTTGATATTTTATCTGACATTTATTCAAATTGTTCTGAACTGCGTATGAATCGTACCGGCATTCCAGACATTGGTATTGGTTATGGCGCAGTTTTTGAACACGATATGGCAGACGGCTTTCCATTGCTGACAACCAAGAAAATGGGGCTGAAAAATATCGCAACAGAATTGGAATTTTTTATCCGCGGAATCACAGATAAAAAATGGCTGCAAGACCGCAAATGCCACATATGGGACGAATGGGCAAATCCAGAACAAGTTGAAAAAAATATAAATCACGAATTGCGCCGCAATCCCAAAAAATGGCAATTTAACAAAACCGAATTACGCGAACATGTAATGAACGAAACGCGCGATTTAGGTCCAATTTATGGGTTTCAATGGCGTCATTTTGGTGGCGAATATCAATGGAATCCGCGCCGTATAAACCGCGACCCCACAGATAATTTTAATCATGACAATCCTGGAATTGACCAAGTTGCCAACGCGATTGAAAAATTAAAAACAAATCCCAACGATCGGCGTATTTTAGTGTCTGCATGGAATCCGGTGGATATGCCAAAAATGGCACTGCCACCATGCCATGTTATGCACCAGCTGATTGTGCGCGATGGCAAATTGTCGCTGATTTGGACACAACGGTCATGCGATATGTTCTTGGGCATTCCATATAACATTGCCAGTTATGCATTGCTGTTGTTGTTATATGCCAAAGAATCAGGATTGACGCCGTATAAATTAAAAGGCGAATGGCACGACGCGCATATTTATCAAAATCATCTGCCACAGGTACAGCAGCAATTATCGCGCAAACCGTATAAATTGCCACATGTGGAAATTCCAAACGAAAATTGGCGCGGTATGTTAAATTGGCACGCCGATGGCGGATTCAAATTGACCGACTATATTTGCCACGAAAAATTATCTGGCGATGTAGCCCGTTAAATAATTAAACAAAAAAACGCCAGTGGGACTGGCGTTTTTTAACAAAGAATAAAAATATTAGAATAATTTGAATTTATAGTTTGTGCCTGCACGGAATGACACTTGTGTCTTGTCACCTGTTGCAACACCTGCACCAGCATTAACAGACCAATCGTTTGTCAGACCCAATGCTGCACCAAATGCACCAGCGGATTCGCCGTTGTAATAGCCATAGCCACCACCAACAGACATTTCGCCTTGTTCAACATTTGATACTTCAACCGATGATAATGCTGTTGCCGCTGCAACACCACCAGAGATATTCTTTTCTAATTTGTCCAGTTCATGACTTACAAAACCTTTTGTTGCAAGTTCGTTTTCAGGCGACATAATGAACTTTGTATTACCAACAGCATAATATATACCATGGTCTGTTACATTTAATCTGGAACCGTTTTTGTTTTCATCTAATGAATACAATTGAACATCAATATCATCTTTACCATCATTCACGCCAACAAAAGACTTTTTTCCATTGTTGTCATACATGATGCCACCACCATCGTTTTCATTAAAAAACTTTGAATTACCGACTGTTTCGTTTAGTTGTGCGTTTGCAGTACCCACAATTGCCAGTGCAGTAATAGATGTTAACAATATTTTTTTCATGCTTGTTCCTTTTGGTTTGGTTAAACAAATAGGGCATAATGCCTACATCTAGGAATATACAATAAACCAACCTTTGTGGAATATTGGCGCGGGTTATCATGCGTGTTTGCGTAATCTATTGAAATGTTTATATTTTTTATTTTTTGTAATTTGATTTTATCTGAAAAAAAAGTATGTTGATTTAAAGGTTCATTTAATTTGGAATAGTTTCACAAGACGCTGTCGTTGTGATTTTTATATTCTTGTTGCTTGCAAACAACGGCAAAAGTATTATACTTAAAATAAAACCAAAAGGATAAACAATGAAAAAATTTATAGCCATTTGTCTGGGCCTTGTTTTAACTGGTTGCGCGGCAAATCTGGACACAAACCGTTATCAAACATCTGCCGCAGGTACAATCAATTCTGTACAAGAAGGCACGATTATCAATGTGCGCCAAGTTCGCATTGGCACAGAAAACGGCGGTGTCGGTTCACTGGCAGGCGGTGTCGCAGGTGGCGCGGCTGGATCTATGATTGGTGGCAATACCGCAGTAAATGTTATCGGTGCTGTGGGTGGCGCGGTGCTGGGCGGCTATCTGGGCAGTAAAGCCCAAGAAGGCTTGTCCATGCAGACAGGATATGAATATATCGTGAAATTAGATTCTGGGCGCGCAATTACACTGACCCAAGGCGCAGACCAAGTATTTTCTGTTGGGCAACCTGTCTATGTTCTGGACGCAGACCGTGGCGAACGCGCCCGTATCATCGCCCGTTAGTTAGTGGTTAGTGATTAAGGCACGGGTGTTGCAACGCAACACCCGTGTTTTCATTTGTGTTCGCTGTCGCTCACAAGTTTATTTACCTGGGTCCTGGGGTCAAGCCCCAGGATGACAACCTTTCTTTCTTAATTTTTCAAATCTAGGAACATTGTTCACGTCTGAATAAAATGCACGAACATTAAATTTATTCGTACATTGAAAACGTAAACACTCCACCTGTGTCATCCTGGGGCTTGACCCCAGGACCCAGGTCATAAAATGTTGTGAACGAAGTGAACACAACTACGCGGGGCGAATGCCCCGCGCCCTAACCACTAATCACTAACCACCGCCCACTAAATTCCCATTGTTTTTTGAATTAAATATTCATATAATAAAAGCAAGAAAGGACACGGGCATGAAAAAAGTTTTATCAATATTACTGGTCTTATTCACAACAATTGGTTGTGCGAACGCGTATCAAGTTTTGTCTTCCAAAGAACTGGGGCAGGGCGATGCCAAAAATCAAAATGTGGTGGTAAAATGCACAACTGATACGGGCAAAGTGTCAAATCAAACATGTTCATTGCGCCGTTATGCAAAATGCACAGGCACTGGAAAAAACAAAAAGTGCAATGGCTGGCAACCATGGCGCGATTTACGCACACCATCAAATCAATATTCTGATTGGCGGTCGGCGGCATCTGCGTGCTGTCGCGCCAAAGGTTTAAGATAAAAAAACACCCACCAATTCGGTGGGATTTTTATTAAATGGTGGATGTGATTGGACTCGAACCAACGACCCCCACGATGTGAACGTGGTGCTCTAACCAACTGAGCTACACATCCATAAGAATCAAGATTGGTGGGG
>CANQCM010000087.1 GCA_947589625.1 uncultured Alphaproteobacteria bacterium | reverse complement strand
GCAAAATTCTATCAAGATTTATCAGATATTCAATCTGGCACTGCGTCACCGTGCGATGTTGATATATATGTCGTGCGCCCAATAATACGCAACCCAGCCGATGAAAATCAAAAATTGTATTATTTAATAATGAATGACGAACCGTGGTCAACCCACGCATAAAGACGGTATAATAATACCACAATGATTTTTCTTGACTTTTCTGCGTCTTTCGGACATAATGGCAACGCTTTAATTAACAAAACAAAGGTAAAACAAAAATGGCAGCGACAAAATCGTTAAAAAAATGCGAATTAGATGCCAAATGGTATCTGATTGACGCAACCGATTGCACACTGGGTCGTTTGGCGGCATATACTGCAAACATCTTGCGTGGCAAAAACAAGCCTACATGGACACCAAATATGGATTGTGGCGACCATGTTATTATTATTAACGCTGATAAAGTGGCACTGTCTGGCAAGAAAGCAGACAAAACAAAATTCTTTTGGCATTCCCTGTGGACAGGCAGCACCAAAGAACGCACACTGGGTCAAATGCGCGATGAAAAACCTGAAAAATTGGTTACAAACGCTGTAAAACGCATGATGGGTCGTCGTACCACAGTGGCATTGGCAAATCAACGTCTGACAAAATTGCATGTCTATGCAGGCGCAGAACACAAACATGCCGCACAAAACCCAATCGTCATTGAATTTGGTGCATTGAACCGTAAAAACAAAAGGGGCAACTAATGACAGAAACAAAGAAAACTGCTGGCGCAACAGCCAAGAAAACAACAGCGGCGAAAAAGGCTGCCCCTGCTAAATCGGCAACCGCAAAAACTGCACCTGCCGCAACCAAAGTCGCAAACGCGAAATTATCGGGCGCAACATACGCAACTGGCAAACGCAAAGATTCTGTGGCACGCGTATATTTGATGCCTGGCAAAGGTCAAATTACCGTAAATGAAACAGTAATGACCGCATATTTCCGCCGTCCTGTGTTGCAAATGATTATTGCACAACCATTTGCTGTTACAAAACGCGATGGCGCATATGATGTTGTCGCAATGGTGTCTGGTGGCGGTCTGTCTGGTCAAGCAGGCGCATTGAAACACGGCATTTCCAAAGCACTGGAAAAAGCCGAACCAGAATTACGCGCTGCATTAAAGGCGGCTGGCTTCTTGACCCGCGACAGCCGTGTTGTGGAACGCAAACACTACGGTTTCCGCAAAGCGCGTCGTTCAACACAGTTCAGCAAACGTTAATCGTTACGATGTGTTTTCAACGGGGCATTTTGCCCCGTTTTTCTATATTTTTATTTTGACAAAATGTTTTGGTCAGATAAAATGCAGGCATATTAAAATTACATCAAAGGAACTATTATGAAAAAATTTAATAAACAACTTTGGAAATTTATGGGTGCAGAAGTACTGGTCTTGTTGGCATTGGCGTATATTTGTGGTCAATCACATAAACATGCCACAGAACGCGAACAAAATAATGCAACATTAAACACATATGACAGTATTGAACAAGGTTTAGTAAATGCAGTGCTTGCAAAATATGAAGAAAAAGCCGCATGTAAACACATCGTAGATTCTTGCTATCATCAACCGCGGTCGTTGCAGACAGATTCTATATATCGCGAAGCTATTATGCGTTGGCGTGAATTGAACGCAGAATGTAAAGAAATGGAATCAAAATATAAATATCAGAAAGAATTACTGGACTCTTTGCGCAGCCGCAACATCAGTAATTCTAAATAAAATCCGTTCTGTCGCGCAGACATACTGCTTGATTTTGATTTTAAACTGTGTATAATCGGTTCATAATCCAATATCACAAGGGAAAAAGACTATGTTTAAAAAAGAAAAAATCAAAGATTTACATTACTCTGTAACTGGTGAATTAAATGCCACCGAATTACAACAGGCTGCTGACGAAGTATTAACCGAATACGGCAAGAAAGTCAAAATGGCTGGATTTCGTCCAGGTCATATTCCATTGAAAGTTTTGCGCCAAAAATATAATGCGTCTGCATGGGGCGAAGCGATTGATAAATTGATGAATCGCGATATAAACGCATACGCGGCGGAAAAACAAATACGTTTGGCTGGCGCGCCCAAGGCAGATTTATCTGGTTGGCAAATTGGTCAAGATGTAGAATATTCATTGGAATTTGATATTTTGCCATCTTTGCCAGAAATTGATTTAGATAAATTCAGTATTACCAAATATACAGCCCAGGTAACAGATAAAGAAGTCAATGCGGCAATTGATAATTTGCGTCGCGCACACAGTACCGCAGAAAAGCAAGACGCAAAATATGCTGCACAAAACGGCGACACAGTGGTTATTGACTTTGATGGCTTTCTGGACGACAAACCATTTGAAGGTGGCGCCGCCAAAAAACATCATTTGATTCTGGGTTCGGGCGCATTTATCCCCGGGTTTGAAGATCAAATAATCGGTCATAAATCTGGCGATGAATTTGATGTAAATGTCAAATTCCCAAAAGAATATCACGCCAAAGACTTATCCGGCAAAGATGCGCGTTTTGCGGTTAAACTGCACGAAGTGCGCAAACACAAATTGCCTGAATTAAATGACGAATTTGCTAAAAAAGTTGGTCGTAAATCTGCCCAAGATTTGCGCGATTATGTCAACAATATTTTGACTGACCAATATACCGAGGCAACAAAACAAATCATGCGCACAGAATTGTTGGAGATATTGGCAGATAAAGTCAAAATAGATTTGCCTGAAATTCTGGTCGCACAAGAACTGGAAATGGCAAAACAACAACATGATCAAGAACACGCAAATTGCACCAGCGACCATGACGCAGGTCATAAATGGGACGAAAAAGCACAACGCAAAGATGCAGAACGTCGCGTTAAATTGGGCTTGATACTGGCAGAATGGGGCACCGCAAATAAAATAGATGTTGATTTTAACGACATACAAAACGTTATAATGCGTGAAGCAGCGAATCATTCTAACCCACAAGAAGTATTTAACTATTATCGTAAAAATGCCGCAGCATTTAATATGCTGCGCGGAATGGTTTTTGAACGCAAGGCATTGGACGCAATGTTGACCCATGTGAAACAAAAAGAAAAAGAGGTTTCACCCACAGAACTGCTGCAACGCAGTATGACAGAATAAACATCAGCCCGTTTTTGATAACGGGCTTTTTTGCATCACAAGGAGTATTATATTATGCAAGCATATCTTGATATTTTATCTGACATTTATTCAAATTGTTCTGAACTGCGTATGAATCGTACCGGCATTCCAGA
>CANQCM010000086.1 GCA_947589625.1 uncultured Alphaproteobacteria bacterium | reverse complement strand
TTGGAAATTTTTTAGAACGCTGACCATGAAATATTTTTTCAGATTCACGACAATTAAATGATTTTATCATGCTGGCGTCCCGTTATTAAATCACCACCAGCATATCAATTTATATCAACTCAATCAAGTTCATTTAATTTGGAATAATATAAAAAAAGACCAAATTTGTGTGGGGCAAATTTGGTCTGAATTTCGCAAGTTTATTTATTATTGCTTGGTCGGGATTTGCAACAATTGACGCGGAAAAATCAAGTCTGGATTACTTATATTGTTGCGTTCTGCGACAATGCTGAACAAAACACCGCGGCGCAAGAAATTACGCGCAATAATCCACAGGCAATCGCCACGGCGCACTGTGTAATATGTGTTATCGTCACCTGTCATTTCTGGCATAGTAAAGGTATGTCCGACTTGCGCGACTGTGCGACCGTCACCATCGTGCATACGAATGGTCAGGGTATATTTTTCACCGCTTTTTAATTCGCCGACATCTGCGCCCAGTCCAAAATGATGGTGGTCAGAAACACGCGCAAAGCCCAGATATTTATCGTTCAGCGACAATGAAACGCGCAACCGTGGCAACCCATCACCTGTGATAACAATGCGCCCTGTGTCCAGATAATCAATTTTAGAAATTTTCAAATCGCCGTCTTGCAACATTGCAGGCGCTTGGAACAGGGTACTGCCGTCTGTGGTCATCAACAACGAAATTGAATTTTCATATCCGTGTTCAGAAATATACACAAACACATTTTCAGTTGATTTGACATCTGGGTCTGCGCCAATCAGTGAAAAAGTATAGTTGCCTGCGTCAAAAACGCGCTTGGGTGAATATACGAATTCGCCGTTTGAATCGGTGCGTTCTGTGGCGATAATTTTACCGTTCACAACAATAGAAATATTTTGATGTGGCAACCAGCGACCTGCGACTGTAATCGTGCCGTCTGGTGCAATGCGCACAATGTCAAATGTTGGTATATCACTGGTGCGAACAGTGCGAACAATTGGTTCTGCAACAGCGGCGGTGCCACGCACATCATTACGAACATGGGTAAACGCAACCCAAATTGCAACAAAAATCACAATGAACGCGCACAATATCGGAAACCAGTACGCGCGCAATCCATTACTGCGTGTTTTTGCAACATTTGTTTCCGCGTCTGCCGCAATATTCAATGTTGCTTTTTCTGATTTCGGACGCGCAAATATATTCAGTGTTTTCAGAATGCGGTTTGCATAATCGCGGCGATTGGTTTTCCAGTCGTTTTGTTGCGCGATTGCACTTTCAATCATTCTGTCTGTTGAACGATTGATTTTATTTTTATTTGGTTTTCTCAATTTGCGTTTTGCCATAACTCGCCCCTTGGGTTTTTATATCTTTTAGACAAATTATTACAAAAAATATTTCTTTGTCAACTTATTTATGATATAATAGTGCCATCAAGAAAGGAAGAAATATGAAAAGAATTGGAATTATGACCACTGGCGGCGACTGTTCAGGGCTGAACACTGTCATTGGGCGGTTGGCGTGGGGTGCGATGCGCCGCGGATATACTGTAATCGGCATACTTGACGGCACAGACGGGCTGTACGCAACACCGCCGCGCGTGATAGAATTTACACCCGACACATTGCCGATTGAAAATATGCGATTCGCAGGCAGTTTTCTGCACAACGGACACGCAGGCGCATTAAATTTTGAAACAGCGGCTGAAAAAGGGCAAATTGCCGCATTTAATCGCAAAATTCGCAAATCTATCAAAAGCCTTGATCTTGATGCATTGGTCTTAATTGGTGGCAACGGCAGTATTTCGCTGGCGTGGTGCAATCGGGAAATTTATTCTGATGTGCAATTGATATGTATACCCAAGACAATTGATATGGACATACCAACCACAGACCGCACAATTGGATTTGATACCGCGGTTCAGCAATTGACAACATATTGCGACCAACTGATGTTGACCGCGCGCAGCCATCACCGCTGGTTTGTGGTGCAATCTATGGGGCGCGATTGCGGAAACTTGGCATTGTATTCAGGTATTGCGGTGGGTGCCGCGGCGATTTTGATTCCAGAAATTAAATTTGATATAAATCAATTAGTTGCGCATATTCAAAACGCGCCAAACGATTACGGCATAATCATAGTGTCCGAAGGAATTTCACTGCGCGGGCATTCTGGACGGCCTGCAGATATGATTTCGCGCAAACTGACCGCTGCAGGCATCGCAAATCGTACTGCATACCCAGAACATACCCAACGCGCAGGCGATACTGTGGCATGTGACCGCATTTTGGCAACGCGCATGGCAGATTGCGCCTTGAACGCAATTGATAACAATGAAACTTATGTGATGACGGTGCTGGAATGCAACGATGTTCATACTGTGCCACTGTCGGTGTTTTATGATTCTGGGGAAATAGTGCGCGACCCAAATATTCGCGATGTTCAGACATCAAATGCGTATGTTGCGCCAGACAATCCATTATTATCAATCGCCACGGACATGGGCATTTACATCGGACAGACGAAGTAGTGATTAGTGATTAATGATTAGGGCAAAGGGTGTGCATTTGCACACCCTTTGTATTAGTATTTGCACAGCGAACATAACCACTAATCATTACTTTACATTAAAAATAAATTCGCATATAATACCGTTGTTGGTGGCGGTTGTCACTGATGGGGTGTGAGAGCCCGATGTTATAGCGTCTGAATATATAAATAATGTGGCGCAAATGCGCCTGTTTTAATATATAGACGAAATTTTCTCCTGAACCATTATGGTCAGGAGGGCGCGCGAATATATTGAATAAGCGGCACAATTCTATAACATTGTTCTCAACCTCCTGACCACCAAGAACTTGGTGGTTTTGTTTAACAACAAATACAGGAGTAAAAAACAATGAAAAACATAATTATAATAGCCGTAATTTTCGGCATAACATTAACTCAATCAGCATTTTCTGGGGGTGATGAAGGTGAAAATTGTCAGATGGTATCACAAGGTAGCGATTGTCACCCAGATATAAAACAAAATGACACAGAACTTAGCCTTAATTGTGTAAATAAAACTGTAACATGTTATAAAAATCCCCAAGGTCAAAAAGTCGGTATATATAGTTGCAAACAATGTTCGTCTGGTAATGCCAAATTAACCAGCGCCACAACAACTATACAGGGTTGCAATAAAACAGTATCATATACAACATGTACTACATGTTCCAGTTGTACTGGTTGTACATCAGACTCCAACTTTGTGTCGGCAAGTACAGGCTATGAAAAGAAAACCACTGCCACCTGTGATTGCGGTACATGCAAAACAACAACACAATATCGTTGCGCCGCAGGGTATTATGGATCGTCTACTAATGGCAG
>CANQCM010000085.1 GCA_947589625.1 uncultured Alphaproteobacteria bacterium | reverse complement strand
GCCGCAGAATCTATTTTGGCAGCAATTGCCCCCATAATTTTTTCCGCATTGATTTGCACTTGATTCAACGCTGTCTGCATGCCGTTTCTCCTTTCCTTCCCTAAAAGAGTTTCCTGCCATGCGCAGAGTGTAAAAACCACCTGCACATAAACGCTAAATTTTTCGTTTAATCAAAAAATTTAGTGTTTATGTTAGCCTACCTAATATTACCCTCTCGCTTTTGGTTGATTGTGTTGTCACAATCGTTTTGGATACGTCAATTAAGTTATAAAATAAATTTAGATTTGCAAGTTTTTGTTAAACAATTTTTTAACATTTATTTTTTGACAACGATTCGTTTTTTTGCCCGTTTTCTGCGCCTTGTATATACATTGTATTGACAAGAAAATATTCACACACGCACATAACCGTTGTCTGTTTTTCTAACTAAACCTTGTAATTCAAACATCACCAATTCGCGCTTGATGTCCGAAACAGATTTTTTGGCAAGTTGTGCCAATACAGATTCTGACACTGGAACATTGCCTAATAAATCCAACAGAGAATTTTCGTCTGATGAATTTTTTATAATTTTTTTATTTTGGCATCTGTTTTTATCATCATGAAAAAACATATTTGCCGAATCGCATAATTTTGCCGCCCCACTTTTAATCAGCGAATTTGGCCCAGCAGCCCGCGAATCAGACGGGTGTGACGGAATTGCGTATATTTCGCGCCCTATTTCATTTGCGAATTTGGCGGTTCGCATACTGCCTGATTGGGTATCCGCCTCGCCTACTATCAGGGTTTCGCATATTCCTGCGACCCACCGATTCCTTTGCACAAAATTTGTCGCCAACGGGGTATAGCCTACAGGCATTTCACTGATAACCGCGCCACGCGCGACAATTTCCCAATACAGCGATTCGTTTTCAATTGGCCATATATAATCTGCGCCACCTGCCAGAACGGCAATTGTTTGCGCATCACCCGATACAGACAACGCGCCCCGATGTGCCGCCGCGTCTGTACCGATCGCCATACCAGATGAAACAGCGAATCCATGCCGCACAAAGTCGGCGGCAATTTGTCCCATAAATTCCATACCTGCGGCGGTCGCATGACGCGTACCAACCATTGAAACGATTCGTTTTCGCAACGCGTCTATATTTCCGCGCACTGATAATACAGGTGGGTGATTTTTTACCGCACGCAATTTTTCAGGATACGCCGCATCGTCATCTGAAATATATTTAATCCCCAGTTTTTGCGCCAAATCCATTTCACGCAAAACAGAATCGCGCACAGACGCATCGCACACCATCGCCGCCGCTGCGTCCACAGAACCAAATTGCTGAATCAGTTGAGCATATTTAACAGGCCCAATTTTCGGCGTACGCAATATCAACAACATATTATATATATCAGCCATATCTGTAATATATTATATTTGATAATTTTGTGCGACAAAATAAAACGCCCAAACGGGCGTTTGTTTATTCGCTTGCATTTTCCAGCGCGATGAAATAATCATAATTTATTTCCTCGCAGTCTTGTGGTTTTTCCGCGTTATCCCAGATATCGCGTTCGCATTCTGTTTTTAACTTTTTCATTGTTTTAATATAAGAATCAAATTCAGATGGCGATTTCTTTTTCATTGTCAACAGCACAGAACGCAACTGTTCGTCGCCTTCCAGATTTTTCTGACCTTGGACTTTGCCACCAATCAATTTGTTACCGAACAATTCCATTACGCCAACACCAACCGCAGCACCGCCGACCGCGCCACCGACAGTACCCCATGTACGCGCAGATTTCTTGGCAGCTAAAATACGGTCTTCGATTTTTCCTTCGTCTGCCCATGCGCCACAAGTAATGGCTTGTCCCATTTCAAAATATTTGCTGGGGATATCAGAAACATTTATTTTAGAATCAGACGATTTCACATCAACTTTAACAAAACAAGTATTGTTTTCTGGGTTTTCCGTGTCCTCTACCATTGACGCATAATTATTCAGGTTGCTGTAACGCGATGCCCAAACAAAAGTATTGCCGATGCCGATATTGTTGCCCATACATGCGGCTTTTTCTTTTTCGCGCATATCAACCGATGGTTCTGGCGGGGTATCAGGTTCTTCATGAATACTGGGCTTTTCCGTAGTATCTGGTGTGGTTGCCTTGATAGATGCCATAGAATTCAATTGATTCACAGACGCTGTTGCGCGCTGTGTACTGCCTGCACGGGCGGTTGGCGTTGAACGACGCGCCATCGGCACCGCACTTGTTGCAGGTACTGTAAACATGACAGCCATCAAAACATAGATAAATTTTTTCATCATTCCCTTCCCTTGATACTGCATGGATTATATCACAAATCGCGCTAAAATAAAAGATAAATAAATGCCACAGCGTGGCAGATATTTATTTTTTCCATTTCCATTCTATCTTGGATTCTGTACCGCGAAACAGGCGCACAATATTTTCGCGATGTCGCCACAGGCACAACAGACTAATCGCCAACAGCGGCACCCCAATCTGTACACTCATTACAAAGCCCAGAATTGGCATAACGCAAAACGCAACTATTGCGCCCAGCGACGAATACCCCACCCCCAGCGCCACCACCAGCCATTCAATACCTACAATTACAAACAGCAGCGGATTTATCGCCAACAATACACCAAACAAAGACGAAATGCCTTTGCCACCATGAAATCGCAACCATAACGGATAACAATGTCCCACAACCGCCACGAAACCGCACCATGCGCCAAATGCCGCACCACCGACATATTTACCGATATATACTGCCACAATGGCTTTTGCCATATCTAATAACCATACCAGACCTGCCATACGCAGACCGCCCACCCGCATAACATTAGTCGCGCCGATATTACCACTGCCGACACGGCGCAAATCGCCCTTGCCTGCGATTTTCGTCACAATCAGCCCCATTGGCACAGACCCCAGTAAATATGCGATAATAATTGCAAATATAAACATCATTTTATTTTTCCTTGATTTTATGTTAGTTTTCTATAAAATATCAGAAAACCCGAATAAATAAAAGGAAAATAAAGTGGCAAATCATAAGTCATCAAAAAAAAGAGTTCTGGTTACGACCAAGAAAAATGAAATTAACACATCACGTCGCAGTGCGGTAAAAACCGCGACTAAAAAGGCGTTAAAGGCAATAGAATCTGGCGACAAAGCAGCGGCAACAACTGCAACACGCAGTGCCGAAAGCCGCATTATGAAATCTGTTGGCAAGGTTATGCCGAAACGTCGCGCATCGCGGAAAGTTTCTCGTCTGGCGAAAAAAGTTTCCAAAATGGCTTAACTAGTTGTTAGTGGCTAGGTGTTAGTAATTAGGCACGGGTGTACATTCGTACACCCGTGTGTTTGTGTTCATGTCTGATTA
>CANQCM010000084.1 GCA_947589625.1 uncultured Alphaproteobacteria bacterium | reverse complement strand
AAACCACCCATTTTTTTTCTCTTTACTAATTCTTGCAACATGCTTTTCTTCCGCCCTTGGCACAGGTTATACATGCCCATCTTTCAAGAAATATACATCGTGTGCAAAGGATTATTATATGGCAAATGCAAATGATAACAACTGTAACCAGACACCTACGGCAGGTAACCGGTGTTTACCTTGTTCAACCAAAGGTTCAAATTACACATGCGCGGGTGGTACTGAATGTCCGAAATTGAAAGAAATAACATGTCAGGCGGGACAATATCTCGCAGCCAATGGAACAAATTGCACAAATTGCCCAACTGGCAGTTATTGCACTGGCGGTACATATACCCTTGGCAATAGTTCAGACCAAGGGCGTCAATCATGTACAAATAAACCAAGTGATAGCAGTTATATAGGGACTGGTGCAACGACAAACAATTGCGCATGGAGTTGCAACGGTGGATATGGTCAGACATATGATTCACAATGTATCAAGACTTGCACTGCAGGAATTACCAAATTACATGCAGGCAATAATGTAATCGTGCAACTGTATGATACGAAACACACAACGCCATCAATCGCGATTCAAAAGGACGGTAAAACTTGCTATGGCAATTTAACAACAAATTCAGGTACAAACGCATTGAATGTACAATACAACGGACAAACATATCACACTGTGAATTAGTGGTACGGGAATAAGGTGTTTGCATTGCAAACACCTTTCTACTAACCACTAACACTCGCCACTAATCACTAGAAGAAATATTTGAATCCAATGCCACCGTTCCAACCTTCACGACCGCCGTCACGGTGATTGATGTTTAAGTAAATATTAAATCGGTCAATTGATTTTTCAACCCCCAGCCCGTATTCTATGAAATCGCGGCTTTCCAAATCGGGCAGGTTAACACCGTCAACAGATACATCGCCACCAAAATCAGATGTAAATGTATATTTGACACCCAATATTCCAAACCAGCCGCGCCCCAAGTGCTTGATTGCGCGCAGTGCTGGGGTAATGTCCAACATTCTGAAGTTTTCATTAGAAATATCTTCGCCAGATTCTGCGGTATAATTTGCCGACCGTACCCATGTATAGCCCAGATATATCGCAGGTTGCAGACTGAAAGAATCAGTTAATGCGATGTTATAACTGGCGTTTATGCCGCTGCCCAGCCACATGTTTGCATATTCGTCTGTGCCGTATGTGGTGTCTGCGTCGTTATACATTGCGCCGCCGTCCAGTGCAACGGATATATTAAATTCGCGAACACTATAGCCGCTGTAAACGCCGATATAGCCGCCGCGCTCGTCTATGCTGAAATCGTATTTTTTCTGTTCGCTGCCTGCATAGCCGCCAAAAACACCCCATTGTGAAATGCCAACGCCCATTTTAGAATGTCCGCCACCAAGACCAAATAAAATGACATCATAATCAGAATCAATACTGCCGTAATGCTTGATACTGGCGTCGTCATCATAGTGTTGCCAATTTAGCCACATGCTGTTTAGTGCAGGGCGTTCTGTTGTGTCGCCGCCGTTGTGTCCCAGAATGCCTGTATCATCGCCATATTCGCCGTAAATTGGCATTTTGCCATATAATGGCTGTTCGTCATACAGGCTGGGTGAATTTTTATGCGCTGCCTCGCCTGTGCGTGCCAATATGTCGGCGCGACTGCCCAGTGCGATTGCTGCCGAGCCTTCGTATGTGCGAATTGCGCTTTGCATAATAGATTGCTGCATAGTTGTGATATTGCGAACAGAAATACTGTTGGCATAATTATGCGATGGCATGGCAACTGCGCCATGTATGCCAAACGCAAATGCGACAATTGCAAATAAAGATACTGATTTCATTTTCATTCTCTCGGGTTTTATATATTTGAATTATATCATATTTTTACAAATATTAAAGTAAAAGTCCGATGCTGCAAAAAATTAATCAAGATTTTTTCGTTGTGTGAACTGTTCTTTTTCAGTATGATATTTATCATGATAGAAAAAACAGAAATTCAATTAAACAAACCAATTGTTATGGTCGGCTTGATGGGGGCGGGTAAAACCAGTGTAGGGCGCGCGTTGGCACGAAAACTGGGGCTGACATTTGTAGATTCTGACAAAGAAATAGAAGCGGCAGCAGGTTGCAGTGTGGTTGATATTTTTTCAATGTATGGTGAAACTGAATTTCGCCGGGTAGAACAACGGGTTATTGCACGATTGCTTGATGGCGAACCGCGTGCCAAAGTTTTATCCACAGGCGAGGGTGCTTTTATCACCCCTGCGGTGCGCGAAATGATACTTAAAAACGCGTTAACAATTTGGTTAAAGGCTGATCTGGAACTGCTTGTAAAAAGAACAAATTTTCGCGATACGCGCCCACAATTATTGAATGCGGATTCGCGTAAAATATTGGCGCAACTGATTGACGAACGGTATGGAATTTATGCTATGGCGGACATCACTGTAGAAACATGCGATGAGAGCCTGCGTAAAACACTGGACAAGGTTGTTGATGCAATAAAACTATACTTAAAAAAAGGAGAAAAAAATGATAAAAAGTAATTTTCTGAAAGACTTCCGTGCTTTTATTGAACGGGGCAATGCCATTGATATGGCTGTCGGTATAATTGTTGGGTCTGTGATGACCAGTGTTGTGAATTCATTGGTCAAAGACATTATTATGCCACCAATAGGACTGTTGATTGGCGGCGTTGATTTTTCTCAATTTTTTGTTGTTTTGTCTGGCGGAAACGGACAACACTTTAACACCGTAGAAGCCGCCCAAGCCGCAGGCGCAACCACAATGAATATCGGGTTGTTCTTGAATTCAATTGTCAGTTTCTTGATTACAATGTTTGCTGTATTTTTGGTCGTGAAAATTGTTGGCAAAATGCGTTCTAAAAAGGCTGTCACAACACGCACGTGTCCATATTGCACCAGTGAAATCAGTGTCGCGGCATGCAGATGTCCACATTGTTGTTCTGATGTAAAGCCAGAAAAAGTTATTCCAGCTGAAGAATCTGAATTGAGTAAAGATATAAAAGGCTTTACAAAAATGGCAAAAGGCAAATTAAAGAAAATTGCAAAAATTACAAAGAAATAAATTTAATTTGTAATAATTTTGTTCAATAAACAACCCGTCAAAATTCGTTTGACGGGTTGCTTTTATATTTGTGGGCAGGTAAAGTTATAAAAAATGGCGGATTTCTGCGGGTTAGGGCGATTTTACGATGTGCAAAATATGGCTGACAAGCCCAAAAAGTCGCAGAATTCTGCATATTTTGGCGAATTGGGCGGTTTAATAGATATAAAAAAATAAAAAAATGTAAATTTTGCGCATTGTGTGATGGTTTGGCTTATAATTTTTAGATAATTTTATTTATGCAATGATATAACAAAGGGAAATTGTAATAAAGTGGTCAGAAAACTGCATGGTTTCTGTTGAAAATCACTATGGGGAGTAATATATTAAAAAGGCGCATAATGTATATTATGTATAGTTTCGTGT
>CANQCM010000083.1 GCA_947589625.1 uncultured Alphaproteobacteria bacterium | reverse complement strand
TTATTATAATGTAATAATATGAAATTAGAATCAGATGGCATTTTAATATCTCTGCGCCCACTGGGTGAACGCGATTCGGTGGCACAGATTTTTACGCGTGAACATGGTGTACTGACGGGCTTGATGCGCGCGGCACAAATT
Organism: uncultured Alphaproteobacteria bacterium; assembly: GCA_947589625.1. Taxonomy (GTDB): domain Bacteria; phylum Pseudomonadota; class Alphaproteobacteria; order Rs-D84; family Rs-D84; genus Enterousia. The sequence goes on along the minus strand of CANQCM010000083.1, from coordinate 3,440 downwards.
GCGCGCAAGAACCGCCCATTGTTGGGTCAGGTGGGGTCTTGCACATGGGTCGCGCGTCTTGATTCACAACTGGGCGCGTTTCATTGGGAGGCCGCGCATAACATGGCGGCGCCAATTATGTATTCGCCAGACGCATTGGCTTTTATGACCAGCGCATTTGATTTAATATCTGCACTGGTGCCAGAACGCGAAGGGTTTGCAACACTGTACAATGACACAATGAATTTAATGTCGGAATTAACCGCTGGCAATATAGGTGCATATTTGCAATGGGAAATATCTTTTTTGCGCGAATTGGGTTATGCGCTGGATTTAACACATTGTTCTGGATGTGGGGCAACAGAAAACCTGAATTATTTATCGCCGCGCACAGGTCGCGCGGTATGTGAATCTTGTGCGCAACCATATTTAACGCGGCTGTATGCTTTGCCGTTAAATCTGACAATTACTGGGCATTTTCTTGATTCAGTGTGCGCGTCCGTTGGGACAGAATTGCCATTTTCACGCCGTGCAATTGTCCAGAAATAAAAAATTAAATTTATCAGAATTATTTCTTGCACTTTTGTGAAATTTTGACTATGGTTATGTCGTTCAACAAGAAAAGGAGAAAATCATGACTTGGACAATCTTGGTGTTGGTCTTGGCGATTGTTTTGTACATGTTTGTGCCAATGGCATTCAGATATGATGCAAAAAATCCGTCAATGGGCGCACTTTTCGTAAAAAAATTAATCAAAGTGATTGCAATCATTTTGATGGCTGGCTGTGTTAGCCGTTTGTTCGTTCCTTATTACCTGACATCTGTCAATCCTGCGATTGTTCAGGAAATGGTGAACGGTATGCAAGAACAACAAAATGCAGAAAAGAACAAAGTTGTTCGTAAATATGTTCGTGAACATCGCGATACTATGACTGCGGACGCCCCAATCTTGGGTAAACAAGATGCAAAAAAGACAATCTATATTTGGACTGACTTTTCTTGCCCATATTGCCGCCGTGTTCATGGTGAATTAGACCGCGTATTAGCAGATCGTGACGATGTTCGTGTTGTAATTAAAAACTTCTCGATTCACGGCCCATTGTCTGACGGTCCTGCACGTGCATCAATTGCTGCAAAATTGCAAAGCCCAGAAAAAGCGGCTGCATTTGTTAACATGATGATGACACGTGATTTCTATACCCAAGACGATTTGTCTGACCAATCTAAAATTGCTGATAAAGTTGAAAAGAACATTATGGCAATGGCAAAAGAAGCTGGTTTGGATACAGCACAATTGAAAAAAGATATGGACGGCGAAGTTGTCGCACGTGAATTGGGCAATGTTCGTGATTTGGCACAAACATTTGAAGTTAGCGGAACACCGTTCTTGATTATCGGTGAAGAAGCGTTCCCAGGTGCAATCCCATACAGCCAAATTATAGAAGCATTAGACAAATAAATCAAAAAATCCCACAATCGTGGGATTTTTTTTACCCAAACAATATCACACATTAAATAAAACTTTTATCTGATAAAAATGTGTGATATTGTTTAATTTATGAAATCGGATCCTGATTTTTCAATAGAACGCAAATGCGGTTATGATGTTGTCGCAGGTTGTGACGAAGCTGGTCGTGGGCCTTTGTGTGGGCCTGTTGTTGCGGCGGCGGTAATTTTTCCACATCGTGATATTTCGGTGCCAGTTGTTATTCGTGATTCTAAACAGATGACGGGGCATATGCGTGCGGTGGCGGCAGATTGGATAAAACAAAATACAATCTGGGCGGTCGCAGAATGCAGCCCGTCTGAAATTGATGAAATGAATATATTATGGGCGTCAATGTGTGCAATGGAACGCGCAGTGGCAAAATTGTCATGTGTGCCAGAATATTGCTTGATTGATGGGAACAAAATGCCACGCAACTTATTTGGTGCGCCAATTGTTCATGGCGATGCGAAATCGCTGTCTATTGCGGCGGCGTCAATATTGGCAAAAGAGGCGCGCGACAAAATCATGCGCGAATTGGCGGAAAAGTATCCGCAATATGGGTGGGACAAAAATGCAGGATACCCAACAGAATCTCATTTGCGTGCAATTGATAAATATGGTATAAATGAACATTATCGCAAAAGTTACAAACCTGTAAAAGAAAGGATACAAAATGAAACTTCGCACGATTGATAATCTTGATGTTCGTGGCAAATATGTTTTATTGCGCGACGATTTTAATGTCCAAATTGTTGATGGTAAAATCACAGACGCATTTCGCATTGAACAAAGTATGCCAACAATTCGCGCACTGCGCGATGCAGGCGCACGTATTGCAATTTGTGCGCACCTGGGGCGACCCAAGGGCGCGCGCAATATGGAATTTACATTACAGCCTGTGGCGGATTATATGAAAATTCCACTGATTAATGATTGCTTGGACAAAGATTTCATGGCAAATATGCACGATGGCGATGTCGTTTTATTGGAAAATGTTCGTTTTTATTCTGGCGAAGAAGAAAACGATCCTGCGTTTGCAAAGAAATTGTCAGACGGATTTGATATTTTTATCAATGACGCATTTGCTGTATCGCACCGCGCGCATGCCAGTACTGTTGGCGTGGCGGAAATATTGCCGTCTTATGCAGGTAAATTGCTGTCGTCAGAAATAGAAAACTTGGACGCCGTTATGCAAAACCCGACGCGTCCATTACTGTCCATTGTCGCAGGCAGCAAAGTTTCTACAAAAATTGGTGTTCTGAAAGCACTGGCAAAATTGTCTGACACGTTGATTATTGGTGGTGCGCTGGGGACGACATTTAATTATGCGATGGGCGGTCGCGTGGGTAATTCGCTGTACGAAGCAGACCAAAAAGATACGGCATTGGAAATTTTGCAATACGCCAAAGAAAACAATTGCCGCGTTTTGTTGCCACTGGATAAAGGTGTCGCCAAAGAATTCAAATCAGACGCCGTGCGCACAAACAAAAACTTTTCAGAAATTGCGGACGACGATATTATCATTGATGCAGGCGTTGAAACAACTGCGCGCGATGCATCAGAAATTCGCAACGCAAAAACAGTTATCTGGAATGGTACGGTCGGCATGGCAGAATGGCAACCCACATGGTCTTATGGGTCGTTTGCCGTTGCGCGTGCGATTGCCGAACAAACCCGTGCTGGAAAACTGGTCAGTGTAATTGGCGGTGGTGATACTGTTGCCGCATTAGAGGCATGCGGTGTAAAATCTGATATAACATACGTATCAACTGGCGGGGGCGCGTTCTTGGAATATATCGAAGGCCGCACTTTGCCCGGCATCGCAATCCTGGCGGAGTAAGTGGTTAGCTAGTTGTTAGTGGTTAGTGTTAGTGATTAGGCAATGGTGTTGCAATGCAACACCATTGTGTTTGTGTCGCGCGTTGCGCGACAGCATTTATTTACTGGATTCTCGGGTCAAGCCCGAGAATGA
>CANQCM010000082.1 GCA_947589625.1 uncultured Alphaproteobacteria bacterium | reverse complement strand
AACCGTGGTACATTTAGTTCTGATACTGGAAATATATTTTATCAATCTGATTTATGCGTGCAAAGAATGCGCCCTATTCTGCCAATGTACCAACAGACATTGTGATACGGCGAACGCCGCTGCTGATAGATTTTTCTTTGTTTATTTTAGCCTTGATAATTTCACCAGTGTGATAAACATGTGTGCCACCGCATAGTTCGCATGACGCATCACCTGCGGTGATTACGCGCACAACATCGCCATATTTTTCACCAAACAGTGCCATTGCACCGCGTTTACGCGCAGCTTCAATTGGCATTTCTTCGTGTGATACTGGCATATCAGCCGCAATCCAATCATTTACCAATTTTTCCACTGCTGTTTTTTCATCGTCTGTCATTGGGCGCCCAAATGTAAAATCAAAACGCACAGAATCAGGCGACACTTTTGAACCGCGTTGGGCAACATCGTCATTTAATACGTGTTGCAATGCCGCCTGTAATAAATGCGTTGCCGTATGCGCGCGTGCCGTCTGTTGACGCACTGTGGCATTTATCTTGGTACGCACTGTGTCCCCCACCGCGACATCTGCGGTCAATGTGCCTTTATGAATTACAATATTGTTTGCACGCGCAGCCTCGGTCACGGTCATAACAGTTTCACCATTGCGTAAAATTTCGCCCATGTCGCCAACCTGACCGCCTTGGGTGCCATAGAAATTTGTTTTATCCAGCGCAATTTCCACCACATCACCAACAGAGGCATTTTGCACAAATTCGCCATCACGCAAGATCGCCAAAACACGCGAATCCATATTTTCATCAGGCGCATATTTATAAACATCGTCTGTCGCATGTAATTGCGTTTGCGATTCCCACAGTGTGCGTGTACCCTTGGTGTCGGCGCGGCTGCGTTCTTTTTGCGCCGCCATTGCGCGATCAAATCCGTCTGTATCAACAGAAATATTTTTATCACGCAAAATCATTTGCGTTAAATCCAGCGGGAATCCGTATGTATCAAACAATTTGAACGCGACATCGCCAGACAGCACACCATTGTTTATTTTCGGCAATTCTGCGTCCAGCAATTTCATACCGTTTTGCAACATGTCTGCGAAAGAATTTTCTTCGTTCTGAATGATTTCCACAACGCGTTTTTCTGCCGCCGCCAATTCAGGATACGCATCGCCCATTTCACGAATCAACACAGGATACAATTTAGACAGCAACGCGCCCCGATGTCCCAACATTTGCCCATGACGCATTGCACGGCGCAAGATTCGGCGAATCACATAACCGCGGTCTGTGTTTGATGGAATCACACCGTCTGCAATGGCAAAGCCAACCGCACGCAAGTGATCGGCAATAACTTTGAACGACGGTGTGTTTTCATCATTCTTTTTAACGCCAACAACTTCTTGGGTTGCCAGAATTATATTGCGGAATAAATCTGTATCGTAATTATCGCGCACCCCTTGCAAAATTGCCGCCCAACGTTCAAGACCTGCACCAGTATCAACATTTTGTTTTGGCAATGGCGTCAAGTTTCCATTTGCATCACGGTCAAATTGCATAAACACATCGTTCCAGATTTCTACCATGCGTGAATCTGGGTCTGGATTGTTTTCATCAACAATATAGTGCATTTCTGTGCATGGGCCACACGGGCCAGTATCGCCTGCAGACCACCAGTTTTCTTTATCGCCCAGTTTAATTGTATCTTTGCCAGATACCTTTTTCCAAATATTCGCGGCGTCATCGTCACTGATGTGCGTGGTAATAACAATACGATTTGGATCCAATCCAATCACGCGCGTCAATAAATCCCACGACATTTCAATTGCGCCTTGCTTGAAATAATCGCCAAAAGACCAATTGCCCATCATTTCAAAAAATGTATGATGACGACCGTCATAACCAACTTCGTCTAAATCATTGTGTTTGCCACCTGCGCGAATACATTTTTGAACATCTGCGACCCGTGGCGCGAACGCAGGTTCAGACCCTTGTAAAATTCCTTTCCACGGAACCATGCCAGCCACAGTAAATAATAATGTTGGGTCGTTTGGTATTAACGATGCAGACGGTACAATTTTATGTCCGTGCGATTCAAAGTAATCTAAAAAAGTTTTGCGTATTGAATTATAATCCATTTTGTATTCCTTGATTTATCTGTGCAATTCTAGACTCATTGAACGAGATTTTCAAATAAAAAGATTATTTTTATACACCAAATATGATATAATCTTGTCAAAGGCAAAGGTCGGTATATGAAAAAAACAATGGTATTCGCAATTATGGCAATTGCAGCGATTATAATCGTGTCGTCTTTGGGCATTCAGATTTCACCGCACAATGCCATTAAAATACCTGCATCGTACGAAGGTGCAGCATTATTTGTGTGTCCCGTTGGTAATGATGTGTGGGCGCAAATTGCAAATGGCATTGCCCCGATGCGCAAATATATTAAATGGGTGTTCTTTTTCGTAATAATGATATTAATGGCAAATTGGGGTTGGGCATTATACCAGAATTTATTAAGTGATAAATTCAAACGCGACAGTTATTCTAATGTCTGGTCTTTTACCAAGATGGCATTTTGGGCATTTATAATAATCATGCTGGTTGCAAACACACCAAATCATTATCGTGTGGTGCATATCAATGGCACAAATGGCGATTGGGTTTTATGCGAATCAAATTCGCCGAATGCGCGCGCGGTGCGTTCAGACGCTGTAATTCCCTAAAATTCCTATAATTATTTTTGTAAACTTTGTCAAGTTAGTAATATTTTGCGGAAAATTAAATATGCGCTTGACATAAAACGCGGATTTCTCTACGATTCGGATAAGCAGGTCAGGCAATGTCCTTGAAATGTGGGTGTGGCGCGAATAAAAATCGCGTATTGCAAGATTTCAAAGACATTGCCTTGGTACTGCCGGACACTTCAAAACACGAAAGGAGAAACAAATGAATAAACAACAACTGATTGACGCAATCGCAAACGAAGTAGAAGTAACAAAAGCAACTGCTGCAGGCTGCTTGGACGCTTTCATCAATACAGTTACAAAAGTTCTGAAAAAGAAAGGCGAAGTTCGCTTGGTCGGTTTCGGTACATTTACAACTGCAAAACGCAAAGCAACAACAGGCCGCAACCCTCAAACAGGTGCGACAATTAAAATTCCTGCTTCTACACAACCTAAATTCAAAGCTGGTAAAGCATTGAAGGAAGCATTGAATTAATCTAGATATCTGTTTGTTTCATTTTTTTAAGACCCCATTTGGGGTCTTTTTTTTGATTAAATTCATTTTTCTGCTTTACATAAAATTAAATATTGAATAAAATCAAATCGTAAAACAAAGGACGGAAAAATGGTAAAAAAATCTGTAAAAAAACCGGTTGCACACGCAACTGCAAAAAAGCCAACTGCTAAAAAAGCAGCGGCAAAGAAAACAACCCGTGCAACAGTAAAACCTGTTATCGCACCTGAAATGGTTGCATCAGAACATACATGCAAATGCGGTGGCGAATGCCATTGTGGTGCAAATTGCCAATGCGGTACAGAATGCGCATGCCACACATGCAAACATGGTTCGCGTTTTTGGCGTTTCGTTAAAAAATTGATTATTTTCATAATCATTTTTGCATTGGGTTTTGCTGCGGCAAAATTCTGCCCATGCAATCACCACCC
>CANQCM010000081.1 GCA_947589625.1 uncultured Alphaproteobacteria bacterium | reverse complement strand
TATATTGGCGATAACTATGTTCGCATTGGTTCGCGCCCATTTTGGGACGCGCTGTTTGAATATTTGGGACTAACCCCTGAACAAAAAAAGACGGTGTTCGTTTTAATTGATAAACGCGATAAAATGGGGGTTGATGATTTCGCCGCGGGACTGGCGGACGCGATAAATAATGAAAAAATTGAAAATGAAATAAAATCTGTATTTACAGATGGTTATAAAAAGTTCTTAAAGTTGTCTGACAAGTTAGATTTTGCGATTTCGGAACTGACAAATTTTATGAAAATCTTGAATGCGTCTGGTGTTAAAAATGCCGAAATTGATCTGGCGATTACACGTGGTTTGGCATATTACACTGGTTTAGTGTTTGAATTCAAATTGGCAAAATATCCAGAACTGGGAACGGCGGCTGGCGGTGGTCGTTATGCAGATTTGGCAGGCAAATTCAGCAAAACTAAAATAATCGGTGTTGGCGCGGCGATTGGGTTTTCGCGAATTTTTGTTGCGTTGATTGAAAATGGATTGCTGGATTTATCAGAATTTGAAAATCCGATTGATGTTGCGGTGCTGTGTATGTCAGACGATTGTGTGCCATTTGCAATGCGTGTGTTAAATGCGTTGCGCGATGAAAATATCACATCTGTGGCATCGTTGGATACAGAAAAAAAGTTCAAAAATCAAATTGAATACGCTGACAAAATAAAATCTAGATTCAGTGTGATAATTGGCGAAGATGAAGTAAAAAATGAATTATTAACTGTTAAAAATATGACAACTGGCGAGCAGGCAAAATTATCAATTTCTGATATGATAAAGGCGGTGAAATAATATGATTATTGAACAAAAATTGCGTGATATTCAAACGCGTGCATCTGAAATAGAACATCAGATGAATTCAGGCACGGTCGGTGGCGATGAATTAAGCAAATTGTCCAAAGAATATTCGCGCTTGTCAGAAATTCTGCCGTTGATTGACGAGTATTTTCAGACAACACGCGGTATTTCAGACGCAACTGAAATGCAAAATGACCCCGAATTGCACGCAATTGCCCAAGAACAATTGAACGAATTAAATCACGCGTTGCCAGAAATTGAACGCCGTTTACAAATTGCGCTGTTGCCGCGCGATGATGCCGATGATAACAGTGTTATTATGGAAATTCGCGCAGGCGTTGGTGGTGAAGAATCCGCACTGTTTGCAGGTGATTTGTACAATCAATATAAATCATACGCATTGCGCCACGGCTGGCGGGTAGAGGTTATTGAAGAAAATGCGACATCGCTGCGCGGATATAAAGAAATTGTTTTCAAAATTGACGGCGCAGGCGCATACGGCCGTATGAAATTTGAATCTGGAATTCATCGTGTTCAGCGCGTTCCTGAAACCGAAGCCAGCGGTCGTATTCACACCAGTGCGGCATCTGTGGCGGTTATGCCCGAAGCCAAAGAAATTGATGTGGTCATAGATGACAAAGATATTCGCATTGATGTTTATCGTTCATCTGGGGCAGGTGGTCAGCATGTAAACAAAACCGATAGTGCGATTCGCATTACACACTTTCCGTCAGGCATTGTTGTGACATGTCAAAACGAACGTTCACAGTTGCAAAATAAAATTGCAGCGATGTCGGTGTTGCGTGCAAAACTTTACGAAAAACAAAGACTTGAACAGCAAAACGCAAGTAATGCTTCAAGAAAAACTATGGTTGGTTCTGGCGACCGCAGCGAAAAAATTCGCACCTATAATTTTCCAGAACAACGCGTCACAGACCATCGCATAAAATTGACTTTATACAAACTAGATGACATTTTAGCAGGTGGCGATGCATTGGACGAAATGATTGATGCATTGATTGCCGCCGACCAATTAGAACAACTGGCAAATTTGGATTGATTAGTGGTTAGTATAAATATGAGTTCACTTCGTTCACAGCATTAATTAACTGGATTGCCACGGGGTGTGTGCAACGCCGAGGGCGATGCCCTGTCGTTGTCCCACACCCCTCGCAATGACAGAGCCTAGATTCAAATTGAAAATCCCAGCATTGCAACATTACAGCATATTCAAAGACCGTGATTAGTCTCTTTTGCTGTCATTGCGAGCGAAGCGTGGCAATCCAGTAAATAAACTCGTTCGCGATAGCGAACACAACTACTAACCACTAACCACTATCCACTACCCACTAATCGTCCTTTACATCAAAAAAATTTTCACATATAATAACACTGTCGGTGGCGGTTGCCATCGATGGGGTCTAGAAGCCCGTTAACTGCGTCGGAATATAAGAAATTTGATTTGGCGCGCGTGCGCCTATTTTAATATTACGGCGAAATTTACTCCTGCATTTTGTGTCAGGAGGGCGCGCGAATATATTGAATAAGCGGCACAATTACAGTTAATTGTTTCTAGCCTCCTGACCACCAAGAACTTGGTGGTTTTGTTTAACAATAAACAACAGGAGAAAAAACAATGAAAATATTAACCTTCTTAACATGCGCAATATTGATTGCACCAACGGCATACGCCGCAACCAAATGCGTACCACTAAACGACAACTATACGACATGTAATAAGCCGACTACAGAAGAGTTAGCGGTATATTTAAATCACACAGAGTGGTCAACAACATGTACAACCGACGGTAAAACCGTACCAGTAAAGGGTATAATTGCGTGGGGCGCACAATCAGGTGATACAATAATTATAGACTCATCTTCCAATTCATGTTGGTGCAAAATAATTTCACCCTTTATTTCTACATGGTTTAAAACAACTGCTCCAGCAAATTATAACAATTGCGCATTGAGTTGTATAGGGTATCTAGGAATGTTAGGAAAACACAGCGGAATTTGGGAGAGGCTTACTGCAAATCTTAGTGATTAAGGAGGCATAAATGAAAAAATTAATATTTATTTTCACGGTTGTTGGTACGGCAAATGGTGCAGAACTGATGACATCGTGTCCTGCGGGGTGGGCAACAGTCACACAAAGTTCTGCAACCATCGCGAACAGTTGCCCGTCTGGGTATTCGTCTGCCGGAACTGTGACATCGTGCATAACATCACAAAATAGTACTTGTTGGTTGTTCGCACCAACAGGTGTTTCATTTTCTGATTCCACCGGTACTTACGAATTTACCGAAGTGTGCGAGTATAAGTAGTGGGTAGTGGTTAGTGTTAGTGGTTAGTGATTAGGGCAAATGGTGTGCAATGCACACCATTTGTATTTGTGTTCGCTATCGCTCACAGCATCATTAACTGGATTCTCGGGTCAAGCCCGAGAATGACAAAGTTCTTTATTTCTTAAAACACGAACATTGTTCCTAGCATCAAAATAAAAAGAAAAGAGGTTGTCATTCCACGGCTTGACCGTGGAATCCAGTCAATTAATGCTGTCGCGCAACGCGCGACACCACTAACAACTACCACTAACCCCTAATCACTAATCACTAAATTTCTATTGCAACGAATGTTCAAAGTTGTTAGAATTTATTGCGAAAAAAGATTAACCAACCGTAAAGAAAAAACGGTGGTTTTTTTTATACATTTTATGACTTATAAAAAAACCTATTTTCCGCAACATGCGTTTCCTCCATTTTATGAAAATTAAACCACCCATTTTTTTTCTCTTTACTAATTCTTGCAACATGCTTTTCTTCCGCCCTTGGCACAGGTTATACATGCC
>CANQCM010000080.1 GCA_947589625.1 uncultured Alphaproteobacteria bacterium | reverse complement strand
AGAAGTTATGTCTTCGGTAAGGGCTGCTTTTTCTTTGGTAATTACATCATTCACCGCTTTTACAGATGGGTATTGAGTGTCGGAATTTGTCGCGTTGTTATAGCCTGCAGAAGTAACTAAATTACTTGTATCTTGTTTGTTTTGGATTTGTCCGTCCACATATAATTTTGATGCGATTTCCGCGTGGACAGGTTCAATTAGTATTCCCCCCCCATCACGACGCCGACCAAGCTGGCGGTGAGTTTTTTCATGTCTTTCTCCTTTGTTGTTTAGTTTTTTTGTTTATGACCTTCGTCAGACCCATTATATCACATTTTAGGACTATAAACAAGCGCATTAAAAATTAAAATAAAAAACTGGGCAATCGCCCAGTTTTTTTGGAGAAAGATATGAAAGTATTATTCAGCAACCGCATTTTCGCCAGATGCGCGTTCAATCGGTTCCCATTCATATGCAGAACCATTATAAGTTAGAACGCATTTGTTCTGTTGATTGCTACAAGTATTGCTTGATGGTTTTGGAATTTTTTGGTCTAAACCTGATACAACACCATCAACTCTACCACCTAGGTCTGATACACTTGATTCAACCGCATCTACTTCGGACGATTTGGCTAAATCTTGGGTTGCTGTTGTAATCGCACTCTTAACCGCCAAAACTGATGGGTACTTTTCGTCTGCGCCTTCCTCGGCAGATGGAAAGTCAGTATTATTTACCAAATTGCTTTTATCTTGTTTTTGATTCAGATTTGTATTTGTCGCCATATCTGATGTGGCGTCTGTAATAGCATCTTTTACTGCTTGGACAGATGGATAATACGTTTCGTCATATTCCATTTCTTGTCCATATTGTTCACTTGTAATAATTTTGCCTTCGTGTTCTTCTAGGCTTTGTTCAACGGTTTTAAGGTCACCTTTGATTGATTCTGATTCTGTAGAGATAGCGTCTTTCACCGCTTTGACAGATGGGTATTTATCATCATCATTACTGGCACTATATCCCGATTGCTTGACCAGATTTGCGGTATCTTGTTTCCCATCTAATGATGTAGTAGTTGTTTGAATTTTGTCGTCCACATATGCTTTTGATGCGATTTCCGCGTGGACAGGTTCAATTAGTATTCCCCCCCCATCACGACGCCGACCAAGCTGGCGGTGAGTTTTTTCATGTCTTTCTCCTTTGTTGTTTAGTTTTTTTGTTTATGACCTTCGTCAGACCCATTATATCACATTTTAGGACTATAAACAAGCGCATTAAAAATTAAAATAAAAAACTGGGCAATCGCCCAGTTTTTTTGGAGAAAGATATGAAAGTATTATTCAGCAACCGCATTTTCGCCAGATGCGCGTTCAATCGGTTCCCATTCATATGCAGAACCATTATAAGTTAGAACGCATTTGTTCTGTTGATTGCTACAAGTATTGCTTGATGGTTTTGGAATTTTTTGGTCTAAACCTGATACAACACCATCAACTCTACCACCTAGGTCTGATACACTTGATTCAACCGCATCTACTTCGGACGATTTGGCTAAATCTTGGGTTGCTGTTGTAATCGCACTCTTAACCGCCAAAACTGATGGGTACTTTTCGTCTGCGCCTTCCTCGGCAGATGGAAAGTCAGTATTATTTACCAAATTGCTTTTATCTTGTTTTTGATTCAGATTTGTATTTGTCGCCATATCTGATGTGGCGTCTGTAATAGCATCTTTTACTGCTTGGACAGATGGATAATACGTTTCGTCATATTCCATTTCTTGTCCATATTGTTCACTTGTAATAATTTTGCCTTCGTGTTCTTCTAGGCTTTGTTCAACGGTTTTAAGGTCACCTTTGATTGATTCTGTCTCTGTGGAGATTGCAGATTTCACCGCTTTGACAGATGGGTATTTATCATCATCATTACTGGCACTATATCCCGCTTGCTGAACCAGATTTGCAGTATCTTGTTTCCCATCTAATGATGTAGTAGTTGTTTTAATTTGGTCGTCCACATATGCTTTAGATGCAATGTCCGCATGAACGGGTTCAATTAGTATTCCCCCCCCCATCACGACGCCGACCAAGCTGGCGGTGAGTTTTTTCATATTCTATCTCCCTTGGTTAGTTTTATTCTTTTGTTTATGACTCTCGTCAAAGCAATTATATCACAATCTAGGACTATAAACAACCCCCAAAAAAGAAAAAAATAGGAAAATAAAAAAAGTCGCCCCCGCGACCTTAAATTCTGGTGCCGGTTGTCGGACTTGAACCAACGACCTACTGATTACAAATCAGCCGCTCTACCAGCTGAGCTAAACCGGCAACAGACCCCAGTTTACATTCTTATTTATTAAAACGCAAGTTAAATTTAACAATTTGCTTGCTTTTGTAAAATTACCGTTAAAAATAGTGGTATGAAAAAATTACCTGAACTGTTGGCGCCTGCTGGAACCCTTGATGCGTTCAAGACCGCGATTTTATACGGCGCAGACGCGATTTATGCAGGACTGCCCAATTTTTCTATGCGGGCGCGCGCCAAGATTGATGTTGACGGTGTGCGCGCTGGCATTGATTTAGCGCATAGTGCAGGTCGGCAAGTATTTCTGGCATTTAATTTGTTTGCGCACGATTATGATATGGCGAATATGGACGCGGTGCGCCGTGCGATTGAATATTTGTCCCCAGACGCGCTGATTATCGCAGATGCTGGGGTTATGGCATGGGTGCGTGAAAATTTCCCAGATTTGCCAATTCACATTTCAACCCAAGCGAACATTTGTTCAGCGGCGTCTGTCAAGTTCTGGGCGGCGGCTGGCGCGACACGGTGCGTTCTGGCGCGTGAAGTGTCGTTGCGTGAATTTGAATCTATTCGTGCGGCGTGCCCTGATGTCGGACTGGAAATCTTTGTTCATGGCGCAATGTGCATGGCGTATTCTGGGCGGTGTCTGCTGTCTAATTTTATGCTAAATCGCAATGCAAATCGTGGTGCCTGCGCCCAGATGTGTCGGTGGGGGTACGATGTAATTTTGCGTGATAAAAATACAGGCATTGATATGCAAATTACCGAAGACGCGCGTGGCGCATACATTATGAATTCGCGCGATTTATGCCTGATGCCGCGATTGGCTGATGTATTAAAAGCGCGGCCCGATTCATTAAAGATAGAAGGGCGCAATCGGTCTGAATATTATGTGGGTTCGGTTGTGCGCGCATATCGCAACGCAATTGATGACTATGCGAAAAATCCAGACGCATTTGACCCTGCGCCATATATGGCAGATTTAGAAAAGTTAGAATCACGCGGATTTACACTGGGCTTTCTGGACGGTGCGCCAGATGCGTCTGCGCATAATTATGAATCTGCGCGCAGTGTATCAGAATTTCATGCCGCAGGCGTAATTACCGCGGTGCGCGATGACGCAATTGTCTTTGAATTGCGCAATGCGTTGCATGTTGGCGACACGGTGCATTTCATTTTGCCATATGGTGATACTGTTTCCATTGAATTGCCACAACTGATAAACGCAAAAAATGGCGAAAATGTTTCTGCGCTGGCGGCAGGTCAATCAAACGCGATTATAATTCCGCGGACATGGTTTGGGCAAAATTGGTCTGATAAGTTTGCGCCGTTTGTCTTGGCATACAAACATAAATAAACTAGTGTTGTTTTGTGTGCGTGTTTTTACGCGCGTTCGCAATGTGCCATTGAATCATTGCGCGTTGCGTG
>CANQCM010000079.1 GCA_947589625.1 uncultured Alphaproteobacteria bacterium | reverse complement strand
TATATTGGCGATAACTATGTTCGCATTGGTTCGCGCCCATTTTGGGACGCGCTGTTTGAATATTTGGGACTAACCCCCGAACAAAAAAAGACAGTGTTCGTTTTAATTGATAAACGCGATAAAATGGGGGCTGATGATTTCGCGGCGGGACTTGCCGAGGCGATAAACAATGAAAAAATTGAAAATGAAATAAAATCTGTATTTACAGATGGTTATAAAAAATTCTTAAAGTTGTCTGACAAGTTAGAGTCTGCGATTTCAGAACTGACAAATTTTATGAAAATCTTGAACGCGTCTGGTGTTAAAAATGCGGAAATTGATCTGGCGATTACACGCGGTTTGGCATATTACACTGGTTTGGTGTTTGAATTCAAATTGGCAAAATATCCAGAATTGGGAACGGCGGCTGGCGGTGGTCGTTATGCAGATTTAGCAGGCAAATTCAGCAAAACTAAAATAATTGGTGTTGGCGCGGCGATTGGTTTTTCGCGAATTTTTGTTGCGCTGATTGAAAATGGATTGCTAGATTTATCAGAATTTGAAAATCCGATTGATGTTGCGGTGCTGTGTATGTCAGACTATTGTGTGCCATTTGCAATGCGTGTGTTAAATGCTTTGCGCGATGAAAATATCACATCTGTGGCATCGTTGGATACAGAAAAAAAGTTCAAATCTCAGATTGAATACGCTGACAAAATAAAATCTAGATTCAGTGTGATAATTGGCGAAGATGAAGTAAAAAATGAATTGTTAACTGTTAAAAATATGATAACTGGCGATCAGGCAAAATTATCAATTTCTGATATGATAAAGGCGGTGAAATAATATGATAATTGAACAAAAATTGCGTGATATTCAAACGCGTGCATCTGAAATAGAACATCAGATGAATTCAGGCACGGTTGGTGGCGATGAATTAAGCAAATTGTCCAAAGAATATTCGCGCTTGTCAGAAATTCTGCCGTTGATTGACGAGTATTTTCAGACAACACGCGGTATTTCAGACGCAACTGAAATGCAAAATGACCCCGAATTGCACGCAATTGCCCAAGAACAATTGAACGAATTAAATCACGCGTTGCCAGAAATTGAACGCCGTTTACAAATTGCGCTGTTGCCGCGCGATGATGCCGATGATAACAGTGTTATTATGGAAATTCGCGCAGGCGTTGGTGGTGAAGAATCCGCACTGTTTGCAGGTGATTTGTACAATCAATATAAATCATACGCATTGCGCCACGGCTGGCGGGTAGAGGTTATTGAAGAAAATGCGACATCGCTGCGCGGATATAAAGAAATTGTTTTCAAAATTGACGGCGCAGGCGCATACGGCCGTATGAAATTTGAATCTGGAATTCATCGTGTTCAGCGCGTTCCTGAAACCGAAGCCAGCGGTCGTATTCACACCAGTGCGGCATCTGTGGCGGTTATGCCCGAAGCCAAAGAAATTGATGTGGTCATAGATGACAAAGATATTCGCATTGATGTTTATCGTTCATCTGGGGCAGGTGGTCAGCATGTAAACAAAACCGATAGTGCGATTCGCATTACACACTTTCCGTCAGGCATTGTTGTGACATGTCAAAACGAACGTTCACAGTTGCAAAATAAAATTGCAGCGATGTCGGTGTTGCGTGCAAAACTTTACGAAAAACAAAGACTTGAACAGCAAAACGCAAGTAATGCTTCAAGAAAAACTATGGTTGGTTCTGGCGACCGCAGCGAAAAAATTCGCACCTATAATTTTCCAGAACAACGCGTCACAGACCATCGCATAAAATTGACTTTATACAAACTAGATGACATTTTAGCAGGTGGCGATGCATTGGACGAAATGATTGATGCATTGATTGCCGCCGACCAATTAGAACAACTGGCAAATTTGGATTGATTAGTGGTTAGTATAAATATGAGTTCACTTCGTTCACAGCATTAATTAACTGGATTGCCACGGGGTGTGTGCAACGCCGAGGGCGATGCCCTGTCGTTGTCCCACACCCCTCGCAATGACAGAGCCTAGATTCAAATTGAAAATCCCAGCATTGCAACATTACAGCATATTCAAAGACCGTGATTAGTCTCTTTTGCTGTCATTGCGAGCGAAGCGTGGCAATCCAGTAAATAAACTCGTTCGCGATAGCGAACACAACTACTAACCACTAACCACTATCCACTACCCACTAATCGTCCTTTACATCAAAAAAATTTTCACATATAATAACACTGTCGGTGGCGGTTGCCATCGATGGGGTCTAGAAGCCCGTTAACTGCGTCGGAATATAAGAAATTTGATTTGGCGCGCGTGCGCCTATTTTAATATTACGGCGAAATTTACTCCTGCATTTTGTGTCAGGAGGGCGCGCGAATATATTGAATAAGCGGCACAATTACAGTTAATTGTTTCTAGCCTCCTGACCACCAAGAACTTGGTGGTTTTGTTTAACAATAAACAACAGGAGAAAAAACAATGAAAATATTAACCTTTTTAACCTGTGCAATTTTAATTGCACCAACGGCATACGCCGCAACCAAATGCGTACCACTAAACGACAACTATACGACATGTAAAAAGATTACTGAAGAAGAATTTCAGCTATCTTTAAATGACACAGAGTGGTCAACAACATGTACAACAAACGATAAAACCGTAACAGTAAAGGGTATAATGGCGGTTGGCACACAATCAGGTGATACAATAAAGTTTGATGCATCTGAGTTTAAGTCTGGCGCTTATTCATGTTATTGCAAAATAATTTCACCCTTTATTTCTAAATGGTTTTCCCCAGGTAATGGTATTGCAGCAAGGTCTGACAATTGCGCATTTACTTGTAAACTCTATCTAGGAAGCCTAGGAAAACACAGCGGAATTTGGGAGAAGCTTACTGCAAATCTTAGTGATTAAGGGGGCATAAATGAAAAAATTAATATTTATTTTTGCAATTATTGGCAATGCCAATAGTGCAGAACTGATGACATCGTGTCCTGCGGGTTGGGTACCCGTTACGCAAGATTCAATAACAATTGCGGACAGTTGCCCATCTGATTACACATCTGCCGGCAGTGTAACATCATGCGCAACATCACAAGACGACACTTGCTGGTTGGTCGCACCAACCGGTGTTTCATTTTCTGATTCCACCGGTACTTACGAATTTACCGAATTGTGCGAGTATAAGTAGTGATTAGGGCAAATGGTGTGCATCGCACACCATTTGTATTTGTGTTCGCTGCGCTCACTACTTTAATAATGACTGGATTCCACGGTCAAGCCGTGGAATGAATCCGAGTATATGAAAACAAGCGAAGCGCAGTTTGAATAAATACCGAGGATACGCGCAGGCGTTAGCCGAGCGACACATAGGAGTCGGGCATTCGCCCGACAACATTTTATGACCTGGGTCCTGGGGTCAAGCCCCAGGATGACAACCTCTCTTTCTTAATTTTTCAAATCTAGGAACAATGTTCGTGTTTGAATAAAATGCACGAAAGAAATAATGTTCGTATATTTAGAACTTAAAAACTCCCCTGTGTCATCCTGGGGCTTGACCCCAGGACCCAGGTAAATAGAGTAGTGAGCGTCAGCGAACACTTCTGTGTCATTCCACGGCTTGACCGTGGAATCCAGTAAATAAAATGTTGTCGGGCGAATGCCCGACTCTTATTTACTAATCACTAACCCCTAAATTTCTATTGCATTGAATGTTCAAAGTTGTTAGAATTTATTGCGAAAAAAGATTAACCAACCGTAAAGAAAAAACGGTGGTTTAATTTTCATAAAATGGAGGAAACGCATGTTGCGGAAAATAGGTTTTTTTATAAGTCATAAAATGTATAAAAAAAACCACCCATTTTTTTTCTCTTTACTAATTCTTGCAACATGCTTTTCTTCCGCCCTTGGCACAGGTTATACATGCC
>CANQCM010000078.1 GCA_947589625.1 uncultured Alphaproteobacteria bacterium | reverse complement strand
CGTAATCGTATTTTGCAAGAATTACGCGATTGGGCGCATGAATCAGACGAAAATTTGCGTGATTTGTTGTCTGATATTTCAACTAATTCGCCTGCAACAGATGATGATTTGGCGCGTGCGCGAAAAATATTTTATACATTTATCGATAATCCAGAAATTTTGAAAATAAAAACATTTCATGGATTTTGTGAAGAAATCTTGCGCCGTTTTCCATTAGAGGCAGGCATTTCACCGTCATGGGCATTAATATCAGAGGCACCACAAAAGATTTTACAACAACAAGCATTTGAACATTTAATAAATACATCATCAGACGCACGAACCAGCGACGCATTCGCGCATATTGTGGAACGGGTTTCAGAATTCAGAATTTCAAAAATTCTGGATATGATGATAGAACAATATAAATACTTTTTTAATATTACAAATATTGATAAATATCGCGATTATTTCATTGATACGATTAAAAAATATCTGAATTTAACATCTGGTGCCAGATATGAAAAAAACGATGAAAACTTGCAAAAAATCGCTGATTCTGTTCAAATTGCAATAAATATATCAAAAAAGCCCGAAAAGACATTAAACAAGATTCTTGAAATTATAAAACAATATATTGACAATAGTATAGATTTTCAAAAATACAAATCTGCGTATCTAAAAGCCGATGGCGAAATTTCTGACTTTGTTCAGAAAAACGAAATTTTATGTGATGAAGCGATTGCGGTTTATTCTGAAAATCAGCATATTATAAATCAGGAAATTTATAAAGATACAATCGCATTGTTTGATTTGGCAGCGGCATTTGCAAAACAATATCGCGAATTAAAATCGCAACGTAATTTATTAGATTTTGAAGATATGATTTTATACACGCGCCGATTGTTTGAAAATCCTGAAACAATGGGGTGGGTCTTGTCACAATTAAACCTGCGGATTAGTCATATTTTAGTTGACGAGGCGCAAGATACCAGCCCTATGCAGTGGGACATTATGCGCATGTTGGCAGGCGATTTCTTTACAGACGGTGATACAAATAAATTACCGCATTCGTTATTTGTTGTCGGCGATACTAAACAATCTATTTATGGTTTCCAAGGCGCAGATCCAAATGCTTTTGCCACCAGCCGCCAAGACATTGGCGCACATATAACACAAAACCTGCGCACGATTCAAGAAATACCGTTAACGCAAAGTTTTCGTTCGGTCCGCGCCATTTTACGAACGGTTGATATGTTCTTTTCTGACCCGTCTGTTATTGCGGCAACGGGTTTTGCCAATAATTCGCATCGTGCATTTAGATCAGATTCCGGCTTTGTAGAAATATACCGCGCATCCAATCGTGACAGCGATGTTTCAAAACAAGATTACATTCGCAACATTGCAGATAAAATAACCAGCCTTGTGGAATCTGGAAAATATGCCGCAAACAAAATAATGGTTCTGGTGCAAAAACGCGAACCGTTTGCGCCGTTGTTAGAAAAAGAATTAAAAAGTCGTGGCATTGGTGTTGCAGGCAGCGACAGAATCACTTTGCCGAATTTTCCAGCAATACGCGACCTATTAAATCTGGTGCGTTTTTGTATAAATAATTCTGACAACTACAGTTTATGTTGTGTATTAAAAAGTCCAATTTTCAGATTGAAAGAACAAGATATTTTCAAAATTTGTAATCGGCGCATTGAAACGAATAAATCGCGAAAAGCGACCGATTCTGATGCCGATGAAATTACCGATTTTGATGTTGTGCGTGACATGTACCCAGAAATATATTCGCGTCTTAGAACGATGATTCAAAATGCGTCTGAGATGGCGCCATACACATTTTTTAACAATGTGTTAAACACAAATAACACGCGCGAAAGCATTGTTGCAGCATTGGGTAATCAGGTGGTTGATCCGCTGGAAGAATTTATGACGATATGTTTAGCATACGAACGCACACAATCTGGCACAATGCGACATTTCTTGAAATGGTTTATAACAGGTTCTGCGCAAATTAAGCGCGATTTAGGCGCGTCTGACGGTGTGCGTATTACCACCGTTCATGGCGCAAAAGGTTTAGAATCTGATGTTGTTTTCTTGATTGATACATGTTCGCCGGTAAAATCGGAACAGACACAAAAATTTAACAATGACGCGTTGCCTGTGGACGTACGCGCGCAATCGCATTTGTATCCAATGCCATGGCTGTGGACACCACACGATAAGCCCAGTGCGCAATACAACGAATTAAAGACCGTCAATTTCCGCGATACTATTGCAGAATCTTATCGCTTGTTATATGTTGCGATGACGCGTGCTAAAAAAGAATTATATATTTATGGATTCAGTGGCAAATCATCGCCCAGTGCAAATTCTTGGTATTCAATGTTGTGGAATGTGTTGTGCGAAAAAACAAACACACCACCAGACGCAGATTTAATCAGGATTGCTGATGAATAACGAAAATAAAACATCTTTGCGATCATTGTTGCAATCGCGTGAATCGCGCCGTCATGCCACAGACGAAGGAACACGCGTACACGATAAAATGCGCCGTATCGTACTGGACGGCGATGTGCGTTCGGGCGATGCTGATATAATTTCGCATATTGAAAATCGTCCAGAATTACTGGCGTATTTTGTAAAATCTGCACAAACAGAAGTTCCCATTGCTGGCACGGTAAATGGGCATTTTATCAGTCGCCGTATTGACAGAATGATTGTTGATAATCAAAATCACATTATCAAAATAATGGATTATAAAACCGACATAAATCGCGATATGTTCCACGATAAATATATTGCACAAATGCACGAATATACGGCACTGGTGCGCCAGATTTATCCGCATTATGATGTGCATTGTGTTATATTGTGGTTGCACGATTGGTCGGTGGAATCAGTTTCATAAAACACCCTTGAATTTATATGAAAAACATCGCTATAATTACGGCATGCTGATAGGATTAAATATTTCAAATATTGTATTGATAGAACGGCTAAATCTGGAATTTGGCGCAGGTCTGAACATTCTGACAGGTGAAACAGGTGCTGGGAAAAGTATTTTACTGGACGCCTTATCGTTGGCATTGGGTGCGCGGTCTGATGTTGGGCTGGTGCGTCATGGTTGTGATATGGCGTCTGTTATTGCAGAATTTGATGACGCAGACGATAATTTGCGCAGTGTCCTGAATGAAAACGGAATAGATTATGACGGGCAAATTATTTTGCGTCGTACATTATCTGCCGATGGCAAAAGCAGGGCATGGGTTAATGATGTGCCTGTATCAATCAAAACATTAAAGCAGATTGGCGATATGTTGGTGGAAATTCACGGTCAATTTGCAAATCATACATTATTAAATCCTTTGACTCATCGTCAAACACTGGACGAATATGCCACGCGCAATATTTCAGGTTTTGGCGACTTGTTAACCGCGGTGCGCGACGCATACGATAATTATCATCGCGCGGCGATACGATTAAATGAATTAAACGATATATTGTTGCGCGCAGAATCCGAACGCGAATATCTGGAACATAATGTCGCAGAATTACGCGCGTTAAATCCAGCCGTTGGCGAAGAAGAAAAATTGGCAACACAACGCACGGCAATGATGAATGCAGAACGCGATGTGGGCATATTAAATGACGCAATGGGCGAATTATCGCCCACTGGTGCGCAATCGGTGGAATCGCAAATTTTTGCGGCTGCGCACACACTGGAACACATTAAATCAGACCCGAATCCATATCAGGCACAAATTGATAAATTATATGATGCAGGTCAAATAATTGCCGAGGTGACACAGGCCCTCGCGCCCAGTGAAATTGATATTACCAGTTTGGATTCCATAGAAGAACGGTTGTTTGCTATACGCGCCGCGGCGCGTAAACACCGCGTTTCTGCGGACGAATTGCCGCAAAAATTACAAGATATGACCGCGCAATTAAATGCGATTGATAATTCAGACCA
>CANQCM010000077.1 GCA_947589625.1 uncultured Alphaproteobacteria bacterium | reverse complement strand
CCCAGATAGACTTTCTTGACCATTTCGTCTTGGACAATTTCTTTGGTTGTGCCGTGCTTTAATATTTTTCCGTCGTGCAGAACATAACTGCGGTCGGTAATCCCCAATGTTTCACGCACATTGTGGTCTGTAATAATCACGCCCAGACCGCGATTTTTTAATTGCGACACCAAACTGCGAATTTCATTTACTGCAATTGGGTCAATGCCTGCGAAAGGTTCGTCCAGTAATATAAATTTAGGGTCGTTTGCCAATGCGCGTGCAATTTCTACACGGCGACGTTCACCCCCCGACAGCGCGGTTGCAGGACTATGCCGCAAAGACGAAATGGCGAATTCTTCCAACAATCCGTCCAGTTTTTGTTTGCGTTTTTTCTTGTCTGGTTCAACAACTTCCAGAATTGCCATAATGTTTTGTTCCACTGTCAGACCACGAAAAACACTGTTTTCTTGGGGCAGATATCCGATATGCAGGCGCGCCCGTTGATAAAACGGCAGATGAGTTATATCTTGAGAATTAAGAAAAATTTGACCGCCTGTTGCGGCAAGTTGCCCTGTAATGCAATAAAATGCGGTTGTTTTTCCAGCCCCATTTGGCCCCAGCAAGCCTACCGATTCGCCTTGACGAGCCTCCATAGAAATATCGTTCAGCACCATACGTTTGCCGTATGATTTAGACAAATGTTCAACGCGTAATATTGATTGTCGTATCATAGTTTTATCACCAATTCTTGTGTTCTGATTTTATTGCCATCGTTCGTGTCCACAGCGACATCACCGCGCAAAGTCATCGTTTGCGCATTCTGATTATATTCGCCAGATTTACTGGCGCGCGCATGACTGCCGTCACTGGAATCTATTTTTATATTTCCGCGCATAGTTAAAATTTGCGTTACGCGATTATATTCTCCTGAATCTGCGGTAATATGTTCTGTGGATTTTTTTCCGTCAGAAATGCGTGTGATTGTTCCCGTGGGGTTATCAAAATAGATTACATCAGGGTTGCCGAATTCTTGCCGACCAACCGCCGCATGAATCTTGAACGGTTCGCCGCGTGAATCTGTGCCTGCAAAAGAAGCATTGGTCATTTTGAACTGATTAGTAATTATGTCTGTCATGTTAATCGCAGTTATCGGTGTCCATAATAACTGTTGCGAAATCAGCGCGCCACCAATCAGTGCCACAACCATAACCAGACCCCAGCCTGTAAAGAAAAATTGCCACAGTCGTGTCCAGCGTCTGTGTTTTGAAACAATAATAAAATTTCTGTTATGTATGCGCACGATTTACAGTTTATCGCACGCGTTGCAAAAAAGCAATTTTTATATTTATTCAAATATTTTTTTGTGATATAATACGGGCAAGAGAGATGAAAAAGTTTTTTCTGATTTTCACCGCGTGTGTTTTGTGTGTGCATGGGTTTTCGGCGCATGGTGCGGTTGCTGTGAAAAAGGCGGCACCCGTGACATCACAGAGTGCGTCTGCATCGTCTGGCGCGGCGAGTTTGGCGAACACAGTTCTGGGATTGGTCAGTAATGTTCAACAAATTAACGAGCAAACACGGGCTTTGACCGAAGAGTGCATACCCACCACCCAAGAAATAAATTTTGTAAATAATGTCATTAAAGAGTGGGCAAAAACTGGGGCAATGAGTGCTGATGATGTTGCGATGCGCCTTGGGCGGCGCAGATGCGCATTGGCAATTGGCGGTTATGAGAACGAGGTCAGAACATACGCAGGTGATGCAGACAGACCGTACTGCTATGACTATTTTGCAGGAGATGGTAATAAAGGCATGGTGTGGGAGAATTTTCCACATGCCAGTCGTGCGACTTATTGCACAGATGGGTCGCCGTTGACATCTTGTAAAACTAAAAATCAGAAAACTGTATCTGATATATATGAAATATTTAATCTGGTGGATTTTGGAACCGAAGATTACACCACTGCCGAAACAGCTATGGCAGGAAAACTGATTTCAAAAATAGAATCTTGTTCAACCGCAAAGTTAAATGCTAAAAAGCGCGAAATCTGGGGCAATTTCTTGGTTGAAACAGCAGGCAGTTTGGGTAAACAAACCAGCACAGGCGACATTATGCAATCTGTCCAAGGAATTGTCGGTGGTGGCGGCGGATTCAGTTCGCTGGGGACATTTGCGACACAGGTGCTGGGTAAATAGTTTTTTTGCTTTACTTGCGTATCGCAAAAACGGTATAATAAACACAAACAATGAAGGAAATTCTTATGAAGAAAAAGTCTTGTGTTTCATCGGTTGGATTAGCACGCGTCATTGCGGCATTGTCTGTCGTTGCATTAACAGGGTGCGCAGGTTCGGGTAATGATGATGAATATGTGTCTGCATCAACCCCCACCGTTGATTATGTGGAACAACTTGATGTATATTCTGCACCTCATCAAGATTCTTTTTTGAATCAATTGGCAATGAATTATCGTTCTTATGCAGTGTATAACGCGCGCACCAGTGGTTATCCTGATATTGGTGAACTGTTTGCACAAAAGGCTGTGGCGGCGTTTTCTGGTGAATTGCCGTTCCCCGAAACACTTGAAAATTGGCCAATTGCTGATGAACAACAGGCTTTTGAATTATCCACGGCTTATAATGAATTGATGGAACAATTCAAAAATGATGCCAGTGATACAAATCCACAACTTGCTGCCGAGGCTCAGGCTAAATTTGATTGCTGGCTGTCTGCTGCCGCCAGTGGTCAAACAGGAACTGCGCGTGAATGCCGTGACAGATACCAAAAAACAATGACTGCGTTGCGCGATTGTCAGGGTGGCAAAATTGTTAACACTGCAACCAAGACAACGCAAACAACGGCTAAGACCACCGAAGTCGCTGTTCAATCAACACCAAAACCAGCCACGCAAACATATTATCCTGATACGCGTAATATGAACGCAATGAATGGTGCTGGAATGCAACGCGAAGGTGTGATTATTGTGAATAATGTCAATGTTCCTGAACATCTGATAAATCCTGTACCTGTGCAACCATTGGTATTTAATCAAAATATTTTTGGTGGTGATAATACCGAATGTCCCGCAGGCGATTCGCAATGTGCGATGACGCAACAACAACCTGTGGCACAGCAAGGACAAATGGTGCGTCAAGAACAAGTTACCCAACCCCAAGAAATTCCGCAAATCAATGATGAATTGGTTACTCGTGAAGAATTTATCAATATGATGATGGCAATGCGTGCGGAATTGGCGGCAATAAATGCACGCTTGGACAAGATGCAGGCTTCGTCTGGCGAAAAGACAATGATAAAAGTTCAACAGATTCCACTGGAACCAACCCAGCATGTTATGGAAGAAGTGTTTGAAATCCGCTTTGATTTCAACAAAGCAACAATCAAGCCTGAATATCAAGAATTGATTCGCAAATTGGTTGATGCAACCCAGAATAACAAGAACATCAAAGTGTCTGTTGTTGGTCATACTGACACAATGGGTTCAAAGAATTATAATTATTCTTTGGGCGGTCGTCGTGCCGAGGCTGTACAGAAAATGTTGATTGAATATGGTATTCCTGCCAGCCAAATTGTGGCAGTATCTGCAGGCGAAGAAGGTTTAGCGGTGCCAACACCAGACGGTGTTGCAAATGCGGCAAATCGTCGTGTGCGCGTTGTCAAAGAAATCTATTCAACAGAAATGGAACCTGTGGGTGCGCCTGTGGCAATAGAAGTGCAAGACGGGGCAGAAGTTGACAATTGCGGCCCATATGGTTGCGCACAATAGATAATAAGAAAGCAAATAATACTTGACAAAAATAAAAAGTTGGTATAATCTGCTTTCCGTCAGAGAGATGTTTTGATAAGAGGCATTGAAAATGACTGATAAAATGAAAAGTTTTAGTGACGCAGCGTCAAACGTACAGAATCGCGGACGTGGCGTTGCGTATAACAGGGGTGTCGCCAAGGTGAATTTTGCGGCAGAACTGTTCAGACGCGGTATTGATGTTCATAATCAAGATAAAGATTTTTAATGAATTTTA
>CANQCM010000076.1 GCA_947589625.1 uncultured Alphaproteobacteria bacterium | reverse complement strand
GTGCCTAAAATAGAACCGCGCTTGTTTTCATTTAATGCGCCATTGGGTGCATGTCCGTCTTGCGATGGTTTGGGTGTGCAATTAAATATGTCGCCCGATTTAGTTATTCCAGACCCATCAAAATCTATTCTTGATGGTGCAATTGCACCGTGGTCGCGTGGCGGTATGTTGAGTCAATTTGAACATTTAATGGACGCACTGCATAAAAAATTCAAGATTCCATTATCTAAACCGTGGCACACACTGACCCCAGAACAAAAAAATATTATTTTGTACGGCAGTGGTGATGAACCTATTAAAATAAACTGGAACGGTTTTGTTTATGAAAAACCTTTTGAGGGCGTTATTCCAAACATTGAACGTCGTTGGCGCGAATCAGATTCCGAGGCTACACGGGCAGAATTGGCGCGATATCAATCTGAGAAACCATGTCCCATGTGCCATGGCAAACGGTTAAATATTCAGGCACTGTGTGTAAAAATAAATGGTCTGGACATTATGGACGTATGCGATATGTCTGTTGATGACAGTTTGCGCTGGTTTCAAGATTTGCCCAAACATTTGACTAAAAAAGAAAACGATATTGCTGGAATAATCCTGCGCGAAATAACATCACGATTGACATTTCTGCAAAATGTAGGACTGGGCTATTTAACTATGTCGCGTATGGCAGGCACATTATCAGGTGGCGAAGCGCAACGCATACGTCTGGCATCACAAATCGGCAGTGGGCTGTCTGGGGTGTTATATGTTCTTGACGAACCGTCAATCGGTCTGCATCAATCTGATAATGATAAATTGCTGGATACATTAAAAATGTTGCGTGACAAAGACAACACTGTGATTGTTGTTGAACATGACGAAGACGCAATGCGTGCGGCTGATTATCTGGTTGATATCGGTCGTGGCGCAGGAATCAACGGCGGTCATGTTGTTGCCGCAGGTACCCCAGATCAGGTTATAAAAAATCCTGATTCACTAACAGGTCAATACTTATCAGGAAAACGCAAGATTGATGTTCCAAAAAAACGCCGCAGCGGTAACGGAAAATCTATTGTGATTTCTGGCGCACATGAAAACAACTTGAAAAACATAACCGTTGAATTTCCATTGGGTAAATTCATCGCACTGACTGGCGTATCAGGTTCAGGCAAATCAACATTGCTGTTGGATACATTATATCCTGCATTGATGCGCGCACTGTATAATTCACGCATGGAAACAGGCGCACACGATATTATTCGCGGCATGGAAAACATTGACAAGGTTGTAGACATTGACCAATCGCCAATCGGACGCACACCGCGCAGTAATCCTGCAACATATACAGGTGTGTTTTCAAATATTCGTGATTTCTTTGCCAATTTACCCGAAGCACGCGCCCGTGGTTATGGCCCAGGTCGCTTTTCATTCAATATGAAGGGCGGTCGGTGCGAGGCATGCCAAGGTGACGGTCAAATTAAAATTGAAATGAATTTCTTGGCTGATGTTTATGTAGAATGCGACAAATGCCACGGCGCACGATACAATGATGAAACTTTGGCGGTAAAATATCGCGACAAATCAATCGCCGATGTTTTGAATATGACTGTTGAAGAAGCATACAGATTCTTTATCAATGTGCCACAAATCGCCCGTAAACTGGAATTATTAAAGCGCGTTGGCCTAGATTATATTAAACTGGGGCAGAGTTCATTGGACTTATCAGGTGGCGAAGCACAACGCATTAAATTATCTAAAGAATTGGCGGCACGCAGTACTGGGCAAACCTTGTATATCTTGGACGAACCAACCACAGGACTGCATTTTGAAGATATAAAAATGTTGCTGTCGGTGTTGCATGAATTGGTTGACCAAGGAAATACGGTCATAGTCATTGAACATAATTTGGAAGTTATCAAAACAGCTGATTGGATTGTTGACCTGGGGCCACATGGTGGGGCAGGTGGTGGCGAAGTTGTCGCAGTGGGTACGCCTGAACAAATTGCAGACAATCCAAAATCGCTGACGGGACAATACTTGAAAAAGTATCTGGACAAACGACCAAAACGCAAATAAGATAAATACCAAGAAATCAAAAGGAGTAAACATGTTCGGATTTGGCAAAAAGAAAGCACAACCAGAATCAGAAAACATACAAAATGAAATTACCCCAGAACAAATTCCTGCTGGTGCGCGCGCCAGTGCAGAACGCATGATGAACGGGCAATTTGATTTGAACGATATGCTGACCCAATTAAAACAAATTAAAAAAATGAGCAACTTCAGTGGGCTGTTAAAATTAGTACCAGGCATGTCTGACGCTGTATCTGCAATGAAAGAAAAAATCAAAGACGGCAGTGTTGATTCTCAAATCAAAATCTTAGAAGCCATGACGCCTGCTGAACGCGCAGAACCAGAAAAGATTTTTGCCAATGCCAAGGCGCGTATTGCGGAAACTGCAAAATGCACTGTGCGCGATGTTGAACAAATAATCAAGCAATACACAAAAATGAAACAGCAAATGGCAATGATTCAGCGCATGGGTGGCATGGAGGCAGTTATGCAAAAAATGCAACAAGCGCAATCGGGCGCGCCAAACCCAACTGCGAAACCAGCTGCAAATTAATGAAGATTCTGAATAAAAAAATTGCTGCTAAAAAATCGTCTGCCGCATGGATTCAACGCCAAGCGGCAGACCCTTATGTTGCGCGCGCACATCGTGACGGTTATCGCGCACGCGCCGCATATAAATTGATAGAAATAAACGAAAAATTCAAATTTCTGAAAAATCATCAGGTCGTTGTGGATTTAGGCGCGGCACCTGGGTCATGGTCGCAATATGTGGTGCGACAATTTCCGCAATCGCGCGTTTTTGCAATGGATTTATTGGAAATTGTGCCGATAAATGGCGTAGAATTTTATCAAGGCGATTTTACCACAGATGCCACATTACAATGGTTAAATGAAAAACTGGGCTTGAAACCCGACAGCGGTGGTACCGTTGATGTTGTTTTATCTGATATGGCGCCAAATACCGTCGGACATAAAAAGACTGACCATTTGCGCCAAATGACATTGTTAGAATATGCATTTGATTTCGCCACGCACGCATTAAAGCAGGGCGGGGTATTTGTCGCAAAATCTTTTACAGGCGGCACAACAAACGAATTATTGACGCAAATTCGCGCGCGTTTTGATTCTGTTCACCATATCAAGCCGCCTGCATCGCGCAAAGACAGTGTCGAGATGTTTATCGTTGCACTTGGATTTCACGGTTAATTGTGATATAATTCACCTATATAAAGGAGAAAACAATGGCAACAAAAACAACAAAAAAACAAACACCTAAAAAGACCGTTCGTGCACCACGTACGGCAAAAACGACGACAAAATCAACGGTCGCCGACCCACAACCAATACATTTTATACATGCGATTCGTGGATTTTTTAATAACTATTTTAATTTTTCAGGTCGCGCAACTCGTGCAGAATATTGGTGGGCGCAATTATTTGTAATTGCATCTATATGGATTGGTCTGATTGTGTCATCACTGTTCACAACATTGGGATTGGCACCAATCGCATTGATTTTATTGTGGGTTACCGCATTATGGGGATTGGCATTAATTATTCCAAACTTGTCGCTGATGGCGCGCCGTGTCCATGACGCAGGCTTTTCTGCATGGGTATTCTTTATACCGTTTATCATTGCCGTAGTATTGCAATACATACCTGGGGTACTGGGTTCAATTGGCAATACCTTTGGCGTATTGGTCAGCATTTGGGGTATTGTTCTGGCACTCTTACCCAGCAAGAAATAGTGAAATAGTGATTAGTTATTAGTGTTAGTGGTTAGTACAAGGGTGTGCAAATGCACACCCTTGTGTTGTGTTCGCTGCGCTCACTATTTTAATAATGACTGGATTCCACGGTCAAGCCGTGGAATGACAACTCTTTTCTTTTTATTTTAACGCTAGGAACAACGTTCGTATTTTAAGAAATAAAGAAGGTGTGTCATTCTCGGGCTTGACCCGAGAATCCAGTTA
>CANQCM010000075.1 GCA_947589625.1 uncultured Alphaproteobacteria bacterium | reverse complement strand
CAACAAAGAAACAAAGGCAAAGTTTTGGGGTCATAGCTCAGTTGGTAGAGGGCGGGTTGCTTTGCAACGCTGGCGTCTGTCAACAAAGAAACAAAGGCAAAGTTTTGGGGTCATAGCTCAGTTGGTAGAGCACCTGCTTTGCAAGCAGGGGGTCGTCAGTTCGAGTCTGATTGGCTCCACCAAAAATTTATATACGCCAAAGGGGGTGAATTTATTATGGTCAAAGTTCTAGTTCGCGACAATAACGTTGAACAGGCATTACGCGTTGCAAAACGAAAATCTCAAAAAGAAGGTCTGTACCGCGAAATGAAGGAACGTCAGCGTTATGAAAAGCCGACTACCAAGCGCAAACGTATGAAAGAAGAAGCCGTGCGCAATGAAAAGAAACGCCAATCAAAACAAAGAATGGTGTTTGGATTCTAAAAAAACAAAAAATCTCCAATCTTTATATTCTAAAAAACCGCCAATTTGGCGGTTTTTTATTATTCGCCAACAACTAAATCTTTGCCTTTGACATCTATGCGAACGGTGCTGCCCTCGCCTATTTTGCCAGACAATATCAAATCAGCAATCTTGTCTTCAACCGCCGATGTAATCAGACGTTTTAACGGGCGGGCGCCAAACACAGAATCGTATCCGTGTTCCGCCAGCCATTTGATTGCGCGGTCGGATACATCAAGTGTTATGCGGCGTTCGTTCAATCGGCGCGATAAATTGCGCAATTGAATTTCAACAATGCCAGCCATGACATCTTTGCCCAACGGATTAAAGAACACAATTTCATCAATTCGGTTGATAAATTCTGGTCTGAAATGCCGTTTTACCGCGTCCATATCAGGCAGATTGCTGGTCATGATTATAATTGTGTTCGTAAAGTTCACAATGTGACCTTGACCATCGGTTAAACGCCCATCGTCCAAAATCTGCAAAAACACATTAAACACATCAGCATTTGCTTTCTCTATTTCGTCAAACAGCAACACCTGATACGGACGGCGGCGAACACTTTCGGTCAATACACCACCTTGTTCGTAACCTACATATCCTGGGGGACTGCCAATCAGGCGCGACACAGAATGCGGTTCCATATATTCACTCATATCAATACGCGTCATTGCCGTGTCATCGTTAAACAGATATTCTGCCAATGCCTTGGCAACTTCTGTTTTACCAACACCTGTGGGGCCCAAGAACATAAAACTGCCTGCAGGACGATGTGGGTCAGACAAACCTGCGCGCGAACGCCGAATCGCCCGTGCCACCACCGCCAGCGCATGGTCTTGACCCACGACGCGTTTGCGTAATTCTTCTTCAATATTTAACAGTTTTGATTGCTCTTCCATGCTCAATTTATCTGCAGGAACACCTGTCCATTTGCTGACAACCGCGGCAATATGTTCTGGTAATACTGTTTTATATTCGCGTGCGTCTGCATTAAACTTGCGGATTTTTTCTTCCAAATCTGGAATCTTGCCATATTGCACCGCGGACGCGCGTTCATAGTCGCCATTACGCATAGCTGCGGCGACTTCGGCCTTGGCAGCGTCCAGTGCCGCCATTGCATCAGACAGTGCGCGCATTTTTTCTTGTTCGCTGCGCCACTGGGCGGTCATTTCGCGTGATTGAGCCTCGGTCTCGGCAATCAGTTTTTCCAAATCTTTCAGACGTTTTTTAGAATCTTCGTCTTTTTCTTTTTTCAATGCCTGCTGTTCAATTTTCATTTGCATCAAATGGCGGTCAACTTCGTCCAGTTTCTCGGGCTTTGACGCGATTTCAATGCGAACACGGGCGGCAGCTTCGTCCATCAAATCAATCGCCTTGTCTGGCAGAAAACGGTCTGTGATATACCGATTCGATAATTTTACCGCCGACACCAGTGCCGAATCAGAAATGCGCACACCATGGTGACCTTCGTATTTTTCTTTCAGGCCACGCAAAATGGAAATTGTGTCATCAACAGTCGGCTCGTCAACATATACAGGTTGAAAACGCCGCGCCAACGCAGGATCTTTTTCAATATATTGGCGATATTCGTCCAGTGTTGTTGCGCCCAAGCAATGCAGTTCGCCACGCGCCAACATTGGTTTTATCAAGTTGCCTGCGTCCATGCTGCCCTCGCCCTTGCCTGCACCAACCAAAGTATGCAATTCATCAATGAACAAGATTATTTCACCGTTGGCATCTTTGACAGCTTTTAAAATAGCCTTGAATCGCCCCTCAAATTGACCGCGAAACATTGCACCAGCCATAATTGCGCCCATGTCCAACGACAGCAGTTTTTTCCGCAACAGATTTTCAGGTACATCGCCAGAAACGATACGTTCTGCCAAACCTTCAACAATTGCGGTTTTACCAACCCCAGGATTACCAATCAACACAGGGTTATTTTTCGTACGGCGCGACAAAACTTGGACAGTGCGGCGAATTTCTTCATCGCGTCCAATCACAGGGTCTAATTTACCCTCGGCTGCCAATTTTGTAAAATCGGTAGTGTATTTTTGTATTGCCTGTTCGGGCGTTTCTTGCATTTCATCTGGATTCATAATAAATCACCTTTTTTTCGTTGCTGTATATATAGTCGCATTTTTTCGCATTTCAAGACACAGGAATCAAAACCAAAAGACATATTGCACGCGAAAATCGCAAAACAATACTTGACTTTCTGTGTTTTTTATTATAAATTATGCCCCAGTTATCAAAGGATTAATTATGCCAAGAGTATGTAAAGTAACAGGTAAAAAAACAATGGTAGGAATGAATGTTTCACATTCTATGCGCCATACAAAGCGCACATTTCTGCCGAACTTGCAAAAATTAAAATTCCACAGCGATATTTTGAATCGCGATTTTTCATTGCGTATTTCAACGGCTGGGCTGCGCACATTAACAAAACATGGCGGTCTGGACGGTTATGTAATGGCGAAACCTATTTCGCGTCTGACCCCAGATATGGCTGCAATCAAACGCGCAATTATTAAAAAGCAAGGCACTGCGACAACAAAACCTGCCAAAAAGCCTGCGCACAAACCAACACGCAGCGCACGTTTGGTCAAAAAAGTTGAAACTAAAAAAGCCGCGGCAAAATAATTTGCAATCGCGTTTTGGCCCCGTGGCGGAATTGGTAGACGCGCTTGACTCAAAATCAAGTTCTGCAAGGAGTGTCGGTTCGAGTCCGACCAGGGCCACCAGAAAAAATTCCCGTCCAATCGGACGGGTTTTTAATTTGAATAATAACAATCGGTTGTATATGTGTATTCGCCCGTACTATCCGTCCCAGATGTGACATAACAATCTGTTATACCACCTGTGTTTTTATCATTGCTTTTTGCTTTGCTCAGAGGAGTACCATCAGTAGGACATATCATACAGGTGCCGTTGGACAAATAATATCCAGATTTACACGAAGTATAAGTTATGCTATTTGCAACACATTCTGCATGCGCAACATTACACATTAACCCTGTAAATAAAATTATTACATATTTTTTCATCATAGACCTCCTACTAGACTCTCGCGCATTCTTAACACACAGTTATTAGATGTTTCTGTAAGTGACGCTTTCCAACATTGTTGCTTTTCTGTAGTAATAGTTGCATCACATGTTCCGTATGTTTGTGTGTAATAGCCAAACATATCAGATGTGCTTGTGGAACTTCGTCTACAAGTCTTGTTGTCTAATAAGCACGACCAACCATCGGGACATGCACAGGTCTTAACATCTTGTTCTGAACTAGGGCAACAATATTGGGCGTCTTTGGTATCAAATGTATAACTGCCAGACACACCAGTTACACACTCCAATTGGTTTGGACATAAAACCAGTGCCGCCCATGCACCCGATGTAATCAGACAAAGTAAAGGTGGTATTAAAATTTTCATTTCTTTTCTCCTGTTGTTGTTAAACAAAACCACCAGAAAAATTCAGGTGGTCAGGAGGTTAGAAACAATTGCTTGAATTGTGTGCTTATTCAATATATTCGCAACCCTCCTGACCAAAAATCAGGAGATTTTCTCGTCTTAATAATAAAAACAGGCGCATACGCGCCAACATAAGTTTCTATTCCGACGCAAGCAACGGGTTTCTACACCCCATCAGTGTTTTTT
>CANQCM010000074.1 GCA_947589625.1 uncultured Alphaproteobacteria bacterium | reverse complement strand
CCACTACTTGTCCTCGGGGGTGATGGTGTTTTTAATTGGGTCAATGATGTTTGTCTTGGCACTGTCCAATGTGCGAATTAATGCACGGCGAATTTTGCCACTGATTGTCATAGGCAGGCTGTCTACAAATTCAATCACGCGCGGACATTTATATGGCGCAGTACGAATGCGCACATGGTCTTGCAATTGACGCGTCAAAACATCGGTTGGTTGAAAATATTTATTCAGAACAATTGTTGCCTTGACCGCCATACCACGCGATGGGTCTGGGATTCCAGTAACCGCGACTTCGCGCACAGCAGGGTGTTCAATCAAAACAGATTCAACTTCAAACGGGCTGACGCGATATCCAGATGTTTTAATCAAATCGTCATTACGGCCCACAAACCAGAAATAACCGTCTGAATCACGATATGCAACATCGCCTGTATGATAGAATCCATCGCGGCATGCGGTGGCGGTCAGTTTTTCGCCTTTGTGATAGCCTTGGAATAATCCCACAGGGCGACCGTGTTCAATATTGACGCATATTTCGCCAACTGTGCCGTCTGGTACAGGGCGGCAACGTTCGTCTAGTAATTGAATGTCCCAGCCAGCCGCAGGCATACCCATACTGCCTGGTTTAGGTTCAATCCATTCATTATTAAATAACATTACGCAAGATTCTGTTTGCCCAAAACCTTCGCGCATTTTTATGCCTGTCTTTTCCAAAAATCTTTCATAGACTTCAGGATTTAACGCTTCGCCTGCAATGTCTGCTTTTTTCAATGAACTTAAATCATATTTAGACATATCGGCATGAATCAACATCTTGTATGCGGTTGGTGGCGCACAGAAAGATGTGACATGATTGTCTGCAATTGCGGACAATAAATCGTGTGCATTTGCAACCGATGAAAAATCATATACAAACACAGTTGCGCCTGCCAGCCATTGCCCATACATTTTTCCCCATGAACATTTTGCCCAACCAGATTCAGACAATGTGAAATGAATATCGCCGTCACGCAGACGCTGCCAAAAAACAGCAGTGTTTATATGACCCAATGGGTATGTGTAATCGTGCGCAACCATTTTCGGCATATCTGTGGTGCCACTGGTGAAATACACAACCATTGTTTCAGAATTTTCATTTGGCACGCGCGTAAAAGTTTTTGGCATTGTATCAATTGCCGTGTCAACATCGTTTGTACTTATCAATTGCACAGGTGTGTCATTTATTGCGTCTTGGATTTCGCCAATAACATGACCATCGTCAAATGCAATAATTGTGCGAACATCTGCCATTTGAATGCGGTATTTAATATCTTCGGCTTTTAATTGATTGGTTGATGGAATTGGAATCGCGCCCAATTTATGCATTGCCATCATTAAAACCCAATATTCCCAACGACGACGCAAGAACAACAAAACAGTGTCGCCTTTCTTGACGCCACGCGATACCAAGAAATTTGCCGCGGCATTTGACATTTCAGACAATTGGCGAAATGTAATTGTTTTTTTATCGCCACTGTCATTAGTCCACAATAATGCTAACTTGTCAGGTTCTGATTCTGCGATTTTATCAATAACATCAAATGCGAAATTAAAATTATCAGGCACAATTGGCGAACCGTTTGCCAAATAATCTGCATAACTGTCAAATTTATCTTTCTTTAAGAACTTTAATGCAAACATATTTATTCCTTTTCGTTTCGGGCAATAGTATGGCACAACTTTTTAATAAGTAAAACAATAAATGAATAAAAATGTTGATTTTTTTATATCTCCATAGCATAATTTGCGGGCTAAACGGAGTATAGCTCAGTCTGGTAGAGCGCTGCGTTCGGGTCGCAGAGGTCG
This sequence comes from uncultured Alphaproteobacteria bacterium, assembly GCA_947589625.1. Classification (GTDB taxonomy): domain Bacteria; phylum Pseudomonadota; class Alphaproteobacteria; order Rs-D84; family Rs-D84; genus Enterousia. Next base: position 2,330 of record CANQCM010000074.1, on the reverse strand, counting down.
TAGGTTCGAATCCTGTTACTCCGACCATGGTTTGTACCGCCCGATTTGGGCGGAAATTTTTTTCTTTTTGCAAATTTTGTTTTATCTGTAATAATCAGGCGGTAATGAAACGCAAAACAAAAAATTTACTGAAACGCATTGTACTGATATTGGCGGTGGCTGGGTTTGTTCTGTGGGTGTCTGTGCATGATTGGGGCGACAAGACAACACCACCATATGCATATACTATTGCGCGTGGCGCGTCTGTGTCGTCTGTTGCCGCAGATTTAACATCGCGCGGTGTTATATCTTCGCCAGATATGTTCAAATTTGCTGTGCGTTTTTATGGCGGTAAAATTCAAAGTGGTGTGTATGATATTCCATCAAATGCCGGCGCGTTTCGCATTGCGCGTATGATGGCGCGCGGCGATATTGCGACCACACGTATTGTTATACCCGAAGGATTGACTATGCAGCAAGTGCGAATGCTGTTGATGGCGTCATCGCAATTGACAGGCGAAATTGATTGTGCGCCAAATGAAAATCTGGAAATATGCAATTTGCGCGACGGTGATATTTTCCCAGATACTTATCGTGTAGCGCGTGGCACATCGCGTAGGGCAGTGTTGGAATTGGCGCGCAAAAAAATGGTATCTATTCAAGACGTATGGGCGTCCAGTGGTAAAATTGCGCCATCGCCAATCAAAACCTGGAACGAGATTATTACACTGGCATCTATTGTTCAAAAAGAAACACCGCGCAGTGCGGAAATGCCAATTGTCGCCAGTGTTTATATAAATCGCTTACGAAAAAATATGCGGTTGCAAGCCGACCCTACGGTGGTATATGCGCTGACTAATGGTTTGGGCGATATGCAGGGCGCGCCACTGTTGCGCAGTGATTTACAAATAGACAGCCCATATAACACATATAAAAATCGCGGTCTGCCACCTGCACCAATTGCGAATGTTGGGTCTGCGGCGATTCGCGCAGTGTTAAAACCTGCGGACACAAATTATTTTTACTTTGTTGCAGACGGGCATGGCGGACATAAATTTGCAACAGATTATGACCAGCATATAAAAAATCAGGCTGATTGGCGCGCGATAAAAAATTCAAAAAATAAAAATTAAAATCTCGTCATTTCGTTATAAAATTGAATGATTTAATAAATTTATGAATTTTGTCAGACATTAAAAAATCCCCAGATTTTCGGGGCTTTGCGCGCGGTTTAGGAATCTGTTCCGAATCGCGACGGGCAAATTATAACATAAAAAATGGCAATCTGCAAAAATCTTTTTGCTTGTCTAGGAATACCGTCATAAGGTAAAATAGAGGTAACTAGATAAAGTCTAGTCCACTTTAACTAAACGAAAGGATAGAGTAATGAAAAAATTAGCTTTAACTTCTTTATTGGCAGTTTTTGCAGTATCTGCTGCGAACGCAGGTGTTATCGATGGTAACCCATTGTACCGCCCAAGTGAAAATCACTTTTACAGTGTAACAGATGTGAATTCACATTCTGAATCAACAGAAACATGGAAATTGGCAGAAGAATTTGGTTATGGTATTACCGATTATCTGGCGGTTATCTTGACAACGGATTTTTCAGAATCTGATTGGTTTGAACCAACCAGCTGGAACGATTTCGGTTTGGAATTAAACGGTCGTGTTTTGGATATGGGTGGCTGGAAAGCAGATTTGTATGGTAAATACGAATTTGGTACTATCTGGGGTGCAACAGATGGCTTTATGAATGGTTCTTTCTTGAATGAAGATGCGACAGAATATACATGGACTGCAGGTATGCGCGGCGGTTATGTCGGCGAAGGCTGGACAGTTGCTGGTCATGTTGCATATAATTATCGGAACATTGAATCATTCAACTGGAATGACAAAGGTTTGCATTTGTTAGCCGTTGGTGTTGATGGTCAATTGATGTTGCCATATGACTTTAACTTGGTTGCTGGTGTTGAATACACTGGTGCATTAGACAACCACAATGGCACAAACCAAGGTTCTTGGACTGGCACATTTGGCGTGAATTACAACATCGACCCGACAAAGTTTGTTGGTGTTTATGTTGATGGCGAGCTGGGTCACAAAGTTGCCGACGATGGCGATATTGAAAACGGCTGGGAAGTTAAAGACGGCTTTGGCTTTGGCTTTAAGTTCGGTATTGATTTCTAATCAAAACAACGATAATAAAAAATGCCCCGAACGGGGCATTTTTTAGTGATTAATGGATAGTGTTAGTGATTAGTGGTGGTGTCGCGCGTTGCGCGACAGCATTTATTATGACTGGATTCCACGGTCAAGCCGTGGAATGACACAGGAGTCGGGCGAATGCC
>CANQCM010000073.1 GCA_947589625.1 uncultured Alphaproteobacteria bacterium | reverse complement strand
ACTAAACGGGGCGAATGCCCCGTTTGTTATTTCTTTTCAGAAAAGTCTGCATCGCGTGTGCCATCATCATTTGGGGCATCAGATGCGCCACCATCAGAATTTGCACCTGCGGCTTGTTGGGCTTTATAAACCGCTTCGCCCAATTTCATGGCTTTTTCTGCCAATGCGTCTGTTTTCGCTTTCAGACTTTCCGCTGTTGCGTCTGCTTTTGCCAATTCGTCAGACAATTCTTTCTTGGCGTCTTCAATGGCTTGACGTTCTTCGCTGCTGATTTTATCGCCGTGTTCTTTCAATGATTTTTCAATTTGGAACACTGCGGTTTCAGCCGCGTTTTTAGCCTCGGCTAATTCGCGCTTTTTCTTGTCTGCGTCTGCATTAGCAGCGGCTTCATCAACCATCTTTTTGATTTCTTCTTCGGACAGACCGCCGTCAGATTTAATAGAAATCGCTTGTTCTTTGCCAGTGCCTTTATCTTTTGCAGACACATGCACAATGCCGTTTGCGTCAATATCAAAAGACACTTCTATTTGTGGCATACCACGTGGGGCAGGTGCGATACCTTCAAGGTTAAATTGCCCCAGCAATTTATTATCAGCCGCCATGTCGCGTTCGCCTTGGAACACGCGAATTGTTACCGCGGACTGATTGTCTTCGGCTGTGCTGAATATTTGCGATTTCTTGGTTGGAATTGTTGTGTTGCGGTCAATCAATCGCGTAAACACACCGCCCAATGTTTCAATACCCAAAGACAGTGGAGTAACGTCCAGCAACAAGACATCTTTGACATCGCCTTTTAACACACCGCCTTGAATTGCCGCACCCAGTGCAACAACTTCATCAGGATTCACGCCCTTGTGTGGTTCGCGACCAAAGAATTCTTTAACTGTTTCCACGACTTTTGGCATACGGGTTTGACCACCAACCAAAATAACTTCGTTGATTTGAGATTTATCCAAACCTGCGTCTTTTAACGCTTTGCGGCATGGTTCAATTGTTTTTTGAATCAAATCATCAACCAAAGATTCTAACTTGGCACGGGTCAATGTTGTGTTAAAGTGTTTTGGCCCTGTGGCGTCTGCGGTCAAGAACGGCAGGTTAATATCTGTTGTCATTTTTGACGACAATTCAATTTTTGCCTTTTCGGCGGCTTCCTTCAACCGTTGCAGTGCTAATTTGTCATTAGACAGGTCAATACCAGTTTGTGATTTGAATTCATCAATCAAGAATTTCAACACACGGGCATCAAAATCTGAACCGCCCAATGCAGTATCGCCATTGGTTGATTTTACTTCAAATACGCCGTCAACGATTTCCAAAATAGACACATCAAATGTACCACCCCCAAGGTCATACACTGCGACAGTGCCACTTTTATCTTTTTCCAAACCATACGCCAACGCTGCCGCGGTTGGTTCGTTCACGATACGCAAAACATTTAATCCTGCAATACGACCTGCGTCTTTGGTTGCTTGACGTTGAGAATCATTAAAGTATGCAGGTACAGTAATAACCGCGTCTGTGATTTTTTCACCCAAATAATTTTCAGCATCTTTTTTCAATTTTGCCAAAATCATTGCAGAAATTTGAGATGGCGCATATTTTTTGCCGTCCATTTCAACCCATGCGTCGCCGTTATCACCTGCAACAACCTTGTATGGAACGCGCGCAGCGATTTCTTTGACCGCAGGACTATCAAAACGCAAGCCCATCAGACGTTTAATTTCATAAATAGTATTTTCAGGGTTTGTGACCGCTTGGTTTTTGGCAGTAATGCCGACCAATTGTTCGCCCCCAGATGTCAACGCCACCACAGACGGTGTTGTGCGTTGTCCTTCGGAATTTTCAATAATTTTTGGGTCGTTTCCGTCCATGAACGCCATGGCGGAATTAGTTGTTCCCAAATCAATACCAAGTACTTTTGCCATATTTTCACTCCTTCAAAATTCTTGCTTAACACACATATAGTGAACACTAAAAACAATTTCAAGACCACAGGAATAAAAATATTATAAAAAAAACCGCCCAACAGGGCGGTGAAACAGAAATGATTTTTCTATTATTTTTTTGCAGCCGCATTTGCATTGCTTGCTGGGGCTGCTGTGCCTGCCGCAGGTGTTGCGCCTGCTGCCGCAGTTGCTGCGGGTTTAGCGTCAACTTCTTCTGCCATTTTACCACCGATGGTTGCAAATGCCAATTCTGCCTGATGCAGACCCAATTGCACGCCTGACGGCAAAACCAAATCAGAACCGTGAACGCTGTCGCCGATGTTCAGATTTAACAAATCAATTGTGATTTTTTCTGGAATCTTGTCCACAGGTGCAACGATTGCAACTTTACGAACCGCAAAGTTCAATACGCCGCCCATTTTCAGACCGCGTGATGTTTCAATGTTTATAACCTCTACTGGGACAACCACATGTACAGGTTTATTGACATCAATGCGTTTGAAATCGACATGAATAACATTGTCATTTACTGGGTGATATTGAATATCCATTAACATGGCGTCTTCTTTGCCGTTTGATGTGGCGATTTCAAATAACTTTGTCCGTAATGCAGGCTGTTTCACCAGCATTTCAAATTCGCGCCCGTCTAATTCAATTGCCACAGGTGCTTTCTTTTCGCCATAAATGACGCCAGGGATTTTTTTATTTTTACGAATGCTGCGTGCGGCCCCCTTGCCAGCGACACTGCGAATTTCTGCGTTTAATTTAATAGCCATTTTATATTCCTTTTATGGTATTGTTGAACGATGCGCAACCTCCAAGGGTGTTACGCGGGCTATATTATTTATCATAAATATCAGAAAATCAAGGTTTTTGTTCATCAGCCTTGCGCCGCAGAATTAAAAACCGCGCGCGGCCATATCGTTTATCGCGTAATACTTCCCATGCGAAATTAGGGTCGCGTTCGTTTGCGCCGTCTTGTTCCCAGACCAATATTGTCCCAGCCCGCACAACCACCGACATTTGTCCGACAAAATTAAAGCCCATATCTGCAACAGCGTAGGGCGGATCGACAAATATCAAATCGGCGCGTGGGCCATATTTTGGAATTGACGCAATGGCGTCTGTGCGTTCAGTTATAACCTTGTTAGTGATGCCCAACAGACGCAAATTGCGCTGTACAGTTGCGATTGATTCAAATGCCGCGTCTGTGAATATCGCATAAGAATCTGGAAATCGGGACAAAGATTCAATGCCCAGTATGCCACTGCCAGCAAAAGCGTCCCAGACAACACGCGGACGAACCTCTAGTGACGCCAGCATATTAAATATTGCCATACGGGCGCGGTTCTGGGTCGGGCGCGCAGATGGTGGCAGATATAGCCGCCGTCCACGATACTGACCAGAAATAATTTGCAAATTACTTTCCATCAATGTAAAGTGTAAACACTATGAACGGTATGACGCAAGCATTTATTTCAGCAAACCGTGCGAAAAATCACGACGATGTGCCAATTGGCGCAGTAATAGTGCGTGATGGTAAAATTATTGCTCGGGGCGAAAATCAAGTGCAAATGCGCAGAAATCCGACCCTGCATGCTGAAATTGTGGCGATTAATCGGGCATGCAAGAAATTGGGGACAAAATTTCTGGACGATTGCGATATATATGTAACACTTGAACCGTGCGCAATGTGTGCCACAGCGATTTCTTTCGCGCGTATTCGCACGATATTTTTTGCAGCGTCTGACCCAAAGGGTGGGGGCATAACCGCCAACGCGCGTGTATTTGATTCAGATAAACACTTGTGGAAACCAAATACAGTGCAAATGCCAGAATTTGCCGAGCGGTCAGCACAAATGCTGCGTGAATTTTTTGCCGCCCGTCGGCATGATTAAATTATTGAACCCTTATTTATTTCATTGTATAATTCAGCCAAGTTCAAAGGGATTTGGACTTGGGACTTAGAAAATCCCATAAAGAAGCGGTGCAACCTGCATCGTAATCCGATTAAGAAAATATAGGCGCAAATGCGCTGTTGTTTTCTTTTGTCCCGATTTTGTGTCGGGAAGCCGTGGCGATAAGGCTTCGCCAAAACCCATGGGAACATTCTTCTTTATGTTTTTTCTAACTTCCCGACCACCAATTTTTGGTGGTTTTGTTTAACCAAAAACAAATAAAGGAAGAAAGAAAATGAAAATTTTACCAATACTGCCAGTTATTTTTTTAACTAGTGTTGCACACGCAGTGAATTTACCA
>CANQCM010000072.1 GCA_947589625.1 uncultured Alphaproteobacteria bacterium | reverse complement strand
TTTGTTGATTGTATTGTAGCCTGTCGGCTACTAAAAGTCAAGAGCAGATTAAAAAATCCCACAACTGTGGGATTTTTATTGATTGTGATGTAATTAATTGTTGTTGGCACCCATCAATTTCAGTACCCATTCTTGGGTGCTCAAGGCTTTGCCACCGGTTTCGCCAGTAATTCCGTTTACACTGATACATGTTGTAATGATAGAGTTGCATGCATTCACCGCAACCTTGTTTACCGCAGAAGTGATTGTATTGCTTTTTTCTTCGTCTGCGTCAAAGTTATTTTGTGACAAGCATGAAATCACATCAGATGTACAACTTTCGGCGTAATCAGCCAAAATTTCGTCTTGTTTTGCCTTGATTTGCACCAATGTGCGTTGCAAGTATTCTGAAATCACATTGTTATCAAATACATACTTTTGTTTAGATGTTATATCAGAATATGTAATATCTTGGCATTTATTCAAAACAGACATGCACATACCGTAATTCTTGCCATCGGAATCGTCGTGATAACCGATTTTGCTCTGCAGGAATTTAGATATTTCTGGGTGGCTTGTTTTGAATTCGGCCGCTGATTTCATTTTTGTAGCATCAACGTATGCTGCCAGTGTGCCACCTTCGCCCCATGCGTTTTGATCACCACTGGAACTATATTTCCATGCATCTTTATACAAGTTGCCCTTGGCGTCACCAGATTGCCCAGGTGCGCTGCCTGCAACGATTTCGCCATTTACGATATATTTGCCAGATGGGTCAAGGCAATTTTCGTATTCGTCACCGCATACATAATCGTCCTGCATGCAGTTGTCTAGTTCGTTAATGCATTCGCGCAAATCGTACTGATTCTTTTGCTGTGCAACCAACAAACGCGCCTTTTGCAAAACAGATTTCGCATTGCGCACAGTGGATACCATTTGGTCGTTGGCATCGGTCAGGCTGCGTTCATATAAAATGCACTGCTTGTCAATTTCCAAATCGTATGCATTTGTGATAACAGATATATCAACACCTTGTGCCGAGCAAGAATTTAACACAGATGCCTTGCACCGTGCCGAGGCAGTTTTATACAACTGTTCGCCGCGTTGATTGCTGATAGATGCGGTGCTGGAACTGGTGCCCAAGAAACTGGATAAATCAAAACCTGTGCTGTCAATCGTGAAATCCAGCAATCCTGATAAATCCATACCGATTGAAGATTCTGATGACCGCGCATTAGCAGTTTTAACATCAATAATTAAACTTTTGATTTTATCCAAATCATTCTTTAATTGTGTGTTGTCCGATTTAGATTGCATTTCCAGTTCAGCCTCGGTCTGGGTGAACAATGTTTCCACTTCGTCCGCAGTCAGACCGATGTATTGAATTTTTTGTGCAACATCTTGCAAATCTTCGGTGGCTTGCTTTAATGCACTTTCTGTTTTTGAATAATCTTCCAAGTTTTTACTGCAACTGCAACGACCTTGATTATCGTCCAGAACATTACAGAAATTATCCATACACTGGGTATATTGTGCTTTGCAGAAATCGGTGATTTGTGCCAATTCGTCCATTTCTGTTGCAGTTTGTGCCGCAGTTGTCGTTGTTGTTTCAGTTGTTCCTGTCGATGACATGCGAATTGTCGGAACACGTGCACTGACATTACGAACACCGATACGACCGTTATACAGCGGTGTATTTACAGTATCTGTTTGAACGATTGACGCGCGCGCAGCGGTTGTGCCAGATTTATTTGCACTTTGGCGCGTGGTTAAATGTTGTGTTGACGATTGTGTGGCATTACGCGATGCGGTTGTTGGTTGCGCAGATGTTGTTGCCGTATTTTGCGAACGTGCAACCGTTGTGCGCGCGCGTGATGCAGTATTTGTATTTGTGCGCGATGTCAATGTGCGCGCCGCGCCAGAATTTGCGCGTGATGTGACCGCGCGTGATGACGGATTGCCCGATATTGCGCGCGTTGCATTTGCACGCGATGTTGCGTTGCGCGGACTGGGCGTTGTTGCCTTGTTATTTGTCGCGGGTGACGGTGCAGTTTCCGCGGTGTCAGATTCTGGCGTCGCGACATTGTCGTTTTGAACATCAATATCTGACCCATCGGACAAATCGTCGTCAACAAATTCGGCGAATTCGTCATAATAGTACGCAGGTGCAACCTCTGCAAAAGCGGGCAGAACCAGCAATCCAGCCAATACAACAACAAGTCGTTTCATTTGTAAAAGTCCTTCCTAATGTATTTATTTTATCATATCAGCCCCCGTCAATCAAATAAAAAAATAAACATCAATTGTGTTTTTTCATATTTTTTTGTTTGAAATTTGACTTGCGCCGATTTTGCGTTGTTGTATAATCTGCGCAAAGGAAAAAAATTTTGACTCTCTTGGGAAAAGTTTCAATGTTTGTTTTAACCCTGCCACTGGTGGGGTGTACAACTGTGCCGACGGCGTCTGACGATGTACGATTGAATACATATACTGCAAAAGTTAAACCGTCTGATTTTAATTATGACCCAATGCAGACACCGATTGCACAATGTTATGCCGAAGAATTAAAATCTGACAAAGAAATCAGTGGCGCAACATTGATAGAAGACGGTTTGTCGGCGTTCGTTATTCGGTCGGCTTTTGCGCGTATGGCAACAAAAACCATTGATTTACAGACATATATCTACAGCAATGATTTTTCGTCCAAGGTTCTGATTGGCGAATTGCGTGCCGCCGCAGATCGTGGGGTCAAGATACGTATTTTACTGGACGATTATGGAACAAAATCTGATATTGTTGATGTTATGCTGTTGAACCAGCACCCAAATATAGAGGTCAAGGTTTTCAACACTGTATCAAATCGCGCCAAGATTTTATACTATCCACAATTTTTGATGGATTTTAATCGTCTGAATTCGCGCATGCACAACAAGTTATTTATTGTTGACAATATTGCATACATTACCGGCGGCAGAAATGTCGGCAGCAATTATTTTTACCCAGAAACAGCGTCAAACTTTTCAGACACTGATGTTTTGTTCATTGGCGATATGACGAAATATGCCACCGCTAGTTTTGACGAATATTGGAATCACCGTCTGGCAATTCCTGCGTCTGTATTTCCCAAGGCGAAATCCAAGAAAGCTTTGCGCAAAATGAATGACAAAATAGCGGAAATTCAGCGCAAATCTGCCGAAGATATGAAACGATATAATACCATCATTTCATTGGCGCAACGCGAATTCAAGCAAAAGAATTTTGATTTCAGTTGGGGTCACGGTAAATTCATTGCAGACCCACCGTCCAAGGTTGAAATGACAATGGCGGAAAAAGACGAATATCGTGGCGAAATTATTCAGGCACTGCAAAAATTATGGGATAACACAAATAAATCTGTGTATATTTCGGCGGCATATTTTGTCCCAGGTCAAGGTGGTCTGGAACACATGTTGCGCGAAGAAAATTCTGGCGTGCATATGACAATTGTAACAAATTCTTTGTCATCAACAAATGCGCCAACGGTTTATGCGAAATGGGAAAAATATCGCAAGCAACTGATTGAATCTGGCGCAGATGTTTATGAATTTATGATGTCGGCTGAAAACTTGCGTGGTGCGGCGCACGATAACGAACGCAAACAATCCAGTTTTTCTGTACTGCACAGCAAGACAATGGTCTTTGATGACAAGATTTCTTGGATTGGCAGTTTTAATCTTGACCCACGCAGCGCGTATTTTAACACTGAAAATGTGGCTATTTTTGAAAGCCCAGAATTTGCTGCAAAATTGCGCGATATGATTATCCAAGATACGCAAACATCGTGGCGCGTGAAAATAGGTGAATGTGGCAAGACAGAATGGTCGGGACGGCGCACAGGGGACAAGAAAAACCGCATTTATCACCATAGCCCTGATACCAGTATTTTCCGCCGTATGTGGAAATCTATGATGCGGCTGGTACCAGAAAAATTCGTGTAAATCACCGACAGATTGTTTTATTTGACAAAAATCGGTTTGTGTACTATGTTATAGTACATGTCAGACAAAAATGAAGCAGAACTTATTACAATTCCAGATGCACCAAAGAAATCTTTGGGTGATGCAATGCGCGCGGTGTTTCGCGATTGGTCGTATGATTTAACAAATGGCAAATTCAAAAAATTTTGGAAACAGGCGCCAATAGATTTGCGGTTTCGGCTGACTAATCGTTGTAATGAAAATTGTCCACATTGTTTTGAATATTCTGGGCCCCACCAGCCAATGAATTTTATGTCGCCGGCTGATGTTGCGCACTATATCAACGAAATGTATCAGGCGCCATCAACAGAAATATATTTAACAGG
>CANQCM010000071.1 GCA_947589625.1 uncultured Alphaproteobacteria bacterium | reverse complement strand
GAATAAATCATATCTTTCTCTAATCACGGGGCGAATGCCCCGTTTTTTTTATGAATTGGTTCTTGTGGACTGTGCCGAGATAAAAAACTTATTATCAAATTATGAATAATAAAAAAATGAACACCATTCAGGTTGCGTCCCTTGGCATCGGATCTATGGTCGGCGCAGGCATTTTTGCCCTGTTGGGGCAAGTTGTTTTATACGCTGGTAACGCGACATACTGGGCGTTTTTGTTCGCAGGCGCGGTTGCATTGCTGTGCGGTTATTCTTATGCGAAATTATCCCAAATTTTTCCCGACAGTGGCGGCATCACAGAATATTATCACCGCGCGTTTTCTTGGCGATTTTTTGCAACACTGATGTCGTTGATATATCTGGCGACACTAGCGGTTTCAGTGTCAATGTTGGCATCGTCTTTTGCGATTTACATGACGACACTGACGCATTTACCGCACGCCATGCGCCCGATATTTGGCACAGCGATTATTTTAATTATGGGACTGCTGAACCTGCGGAAATCAGGCACTGTTGGCCGTATAGAAAGCATACTGGTTTTTATCAAAGTTGCGATTTTATCAACACTGGTTGGTTTTGGTATATATCACTTTTTTGATAATACTTTATTGGTGCATAACAATTTGCCAGCAACAAATTTCTGGGCGGCTGCGGCATTTGCATTTTTTGCGTATTCTGGTTTTGGTGTTATGACCAATGCAGCGCAAAATGTGAATAACCCAGCGCGCACAATCACGCGCGCAATTTACATCGCATTGATTTTTGTAATCTTGTTATATTGCGCACTGGGGTTTGTCGTATTAAATTTCGTCAGTGGCGATGCGTTGCACACAAACATCAATACCGCAGTGTCATCTGCCTCAAATATGTTCCTGGGGCGATATGGGTTTGTGATTATGACCATTGCAGGTCTGATTGCGATTGCGTCTGGGATAAACGCGCTGATTTATTCCAGTTTGAAAATCATAGAATCTATGGCGAATAACAATTCCCTGCCCCGTGTGGCAAACACACGCGTAATATCGCGCGCGACAATCGGTTTTTTGGCATTGATGATTCTGACATCACTGGGGTGCATATTTTTACGATTTGAATTGATATCTAAAATCGCGTCTGCCGCATTTCTGGTGTCTTATATGGGATTATTCGCAGCGCACTTTCTGTTGCGCAAACAGGTTTCAACATCGCGCATACTGGTGGCACTGGGGTTTGCGGGCACATTGTTTATTTTGATTGAAATGCTGGTCAATTAAAAATCAACCAAAGGAGAAAGAAAAAAATGAAAAAACTGATTGGCAAAAAGGGTTTGTCCATATTTACCCTGTCTATGATAAATGTGGCGGCTGTGGTGTCCCTGCGCGGATTACCCGCCGAAGCAGAATATGGCCTGTCGTCTATATTCTATTATTTATTTGCGGCAGTGTGTTTCTTGGTGCCTGTATCATTGGTCGCCGCAGAAATGACCACCGCATATCCACAAAAAGGCGGAGTCTTTCGCTGGGTCGGTCAGGCATTTAGCCCACTGTTCGGATTCATTGCGATATTTTTGCAATGGTTGCAGAATTCAATTTGGTTTCCGACTGTGTTAACCTTTGCCGCGGTATCTATTGCGTTTGTTGGACCGTCGCAATCAGGCGATTTGGCATTGTCTGCAAATGTTTGGTATACATTGGCAATTGTTCTGGCGATATATTGGGCGGCAACAATTGCGAATATGTTCGGCATGAAATTAAGTGGTGTTATTTCCAAGTGGGGAACAATTATCGGCACAATTATCCCAGGCGCAATTTTGATATTGCTGGGCGCATGGTATTTGATTTCAGGCGGTGAAATTCAAATGCCGATTCATGCCGCGGATTTAATTCCGAACCTGACGCATTTCAGAACATTGAATTTGGCGGTATCTATATTCCTGTTTTATGCAGGTATGGAAATGTCTGCGGTGCATATTCAAGACATTGACAACCCCCAGCGCAACTATCCGCGCGCGATTTTGATTGCGTCGGCAATAACAGTTGCGCTGTTCGTATTGGGAACATTGGCACTGGGATTCGTAATACCGCAAGACAAAATCAACCTGACGCAATCGCTGTTGGTGGGATATAACACACTGTTCACATATATCGGTGTGCCATGGTTGGGCGAAGTAATCGCGCTGTTCTTGGCAATTGGCGTATTCGCAGGCGTATCTACATGGATTGGTGGCCCGTCCAAAGGTTTATTGTCTGTGGGACGCGCAGGATATTTACCGAAATTTTTACAGAAAATAAATTCGCACGGCGTGCAATCAAACATCTTGTGGGTTCAAGCCGCAATTGTAACATTGCTGTGCGTGTTTTTTGTCCTGTTGCCGTCCGTTCAATCGGCGTATCAGATTTTAAGCGGTATGACGGTCGCAATGTACCTGATTATGTACATATTGATGTTTGCCGCGTATATCAAGATGAAAGCCGTCGGTCAATTACGTAACGCAACATTTCGCGCGCCATTTGGGTGGTTCTGGGGCGTGCTGGGGCTATTGGCGTCAACACTGGCATTGTTCTTGTCTTATTTTCCACCATCACAAATTCCAATTGGTTCGCCAGTGTTCTGGGTTGCAGCATTGATTATCGGCACAATTGTTGGCGTTGCGATTCCAGTAATAATCTATGCGGTGCGCCGACCCGATTGGGTTGACCCCAAAAGTGGATTTGAAAAATTCACATATCAAAAAAGATAAGACATTTTCAGCCCACAAATCCGTGGGCTGAATTTTTTATATTTTGTGGGCTTGTTTAATGTCCTAAATCGTGATATAATAATCCTGACGAAAGTCATAAGGAAAACAACCCAAGGGAGAAAAAAATGAGAAAACTCACCGCCAGCTTGGTCGGTGTCGTGATGGGGGGGGAATACTAATTGAACCCGTTCATGCAGACATTGCATCAAAAGCGTATGTGGACGGAAAAATTACATCAACCACCACAGATTTAAGTAAAAAACAAGATGTAAGTAATTTAGTAAATGAATCTGGTTATAATAGTGTAAGCGACCCAGAAGCAGATTCAAAATATCCTTCGGTTAAAGCAGTTAAAACAGCAATTAAAACAGAAACGGATTCTATCAAGGACGATGTAGAAAGCCTTGAAACTGATATTGAAAATCAAAAAAATAATATTGTAACAAGCGCAGAATATAGCACTGTAATGGACACAGACGAATCCAGATACCCATCTGTGACCGCAGTGAAAGATGCTATCAGAGATGCTACATCAGATATGGCAACAAATGCTAACTTGAATTTGAAACAAGATGTCGCCAATCTGGTAAAGAATGCAAATTACGCAACGACTGACGAGGACGCGGACACAAAATACCCATCTGTTCTGGCGGTCAAAGGTGCAATTACCGCGGCAACAGCGGATTTAGCCGAAAAGTCCGATGTAGACGCAGTTGAATCAAGCGTAGAAAGCCTTGGCGGAAAAGTTACATCAGTAGAAAGTGGTTTAGATACCAAAATCCCAAAACCTACAGGCAGTTGCAACAATTCTACAAGCAAATGCGTCTTGACATTTGATGGTTCTAACGGTTATGCTTGGGAAGTGATTCAACGTGCCGACAATGAAAACGGCGAATCATAATAATACTTTCATATTTTACTCCAACAAACTGGGCGGTTGCCCAGTTTTTTTATTTTTATTTTTTAATGGGCTTGTTTAATGTCCTAAACTGTGATATAATATTGCTGAATCAAATTAACAAACCCAAGGAGATAAAAATGAGAAAACTCACCGCCAGCTTGGTCGGCGTCGTGATGGGGGGGGGAATACTAATTGAACCCGTTCATGCGGACATTGCATCTAAATTATATGTTGATGGTAAAATTTCTGAAACAACAACTTCATTAAGTAGCAAACAAGATAAATCAAATTTAGTAGACACTTCGTCTTATGATTCCACAAACGAAGAAGACGCAGATTCCAAATATCCATCAGTCAAAGCGGTGAAAGACGCTATCTCCAAGGAAACAACTGGTATCAAAAGTGATGTTCAAACAGTTGAAAACAGCCTTAATACTCATAAAGGCATGATTATCACAAGCGAGCAGTATGATAATGAAACAGATTTTGACGAACAGCATTATCCATCAGTAAATGCTGTAAAGACTGCGATTGAAAAAGCAACATCTGACATGGCGACTAATGCCAACCTGGCGGGCAAACAAGATAAAAGTAATTTGGTTGGTACTGCTGGCTATGCCGAAAGCGAAGATGACACAAAATACCCATCTGTTGCCGCGGTCAAGGGCGCAATTACTACTGCCACTCAAAATTTAGCCTCGTCAGACGATGTAACCTCTGTTGAACAAAGTGTAGAAGACCTAGGTAAACAAGTTGACAGTGTTGAACAGGGTTTAGACGAAAAAATCCCCTTACCAACAAACAATCAATGTAGCAAGCCAACAAATAAATGTGTTTTAACATTTAATGGTACATCTGGTTACGAATGGGAAGTTATAGAACG
>CANQCM010000070.1 GCA_947589625.1 uncultured Alphaproteobacteria bacterium | reverse complement strand
CACAATTGGCGATTGATGAGATTTTGCACCAGACACTTCGCGGTCAATGTATGCAGACGCCGCAGAATAATCGGCTTTTTCATCACTATCAGACAGATTGTCCAAGGTCTGTTGAATTGCCAAAGACACGCGTGACAATTGTGTATTTTGCGCTGTTGCACGGATTGAATCAATCGTACTCCCCGTTGCACCTGTCAGTTCTGACGCCATTTCAGATGCATCTTTCAGTTCAAATGTAACAGAATGATCTTGTTTTTCTTTATCAGTTTTCTTAAAGATTTTACTTGATACATTTTCTTCATTCAGTTCAGTTTTAATATCTTGTTCAGCGGTTTCCAATGTGCCCTCTAAGATATCATATGTGCCTGCTTCACCAATGTAATCAATTACGAAAACATTATCTACTTGATTACCGTGAATTTTGCCTTCTTTTGCAATCAGTTTTCCATAATTGTTTTGGTCTTGCAGGGTAAAATGTACGTGTGCGCCATTGGTCAAATGAATATCTTTCTGTTCAACATGTGATGTACCAATATTCAAAACACCTTTTGCATCAACATTCAATGTACCTGTACCAGTGATACCGCCATCTAAAACAACAGTTGCATCAGAACCATTATTTCCGATATGGATAGTACCATTGTTTTCAATATCGTTTTTCACGCCATTTGCAGTATTACCACTAAATGTTGTTGTACCAGATTTGAAGTTCAAATTACCTGCTTCGCCGTTGCTGATTGCACCACCATTACCTGCGGCAGAATTGTTTGCAAATGTGATATCGCCATTAAATGTAATAGAACCAGTGTTAGAGATTGCACCACCGTCTGCCCCAGAACGATTACCACTAAAGATTGTAGGTTCATTTTCTGCAAAGGTTATGGTACTATTACCGTCCCCATTCATAATTGCACCAGCATTTCTGGTTGCAGAATTGTTTTCAAATGTACCAGACAGGTTTTCAATTTTACCTTTGTTCCAGATTGCGCCACCTTGACCTGCGGTATTACCCGAGAATGTCGCACCTTTCAAACTGGTAATTTCACCTGCTTTTGTTCCTGATAGTTTCGCTGAATTACTTACAGCACCACCAAATTCTGCATGGTTGCCAACAAAAGTAGTGCCTTCCAAGTCTAATTGACCATCTGCACTGTTATATACAGCACCACCTGCGTGTTTCGCAAAGTTATTTGTGAAAGTAGAGTTTGCTAATGTAGGTTTTTTATCATCACCTTTTGAGCGACCACCTTCGTTAGCAAATGCACCACCAGCATAAGCGGAATTGCCAACAAATGTGTTGCCTTTGGCGTCCAAATCATCAAATGTGTTATATAATGCACCACCCCAACCTTGCTTGTCAATACTTGCTGAATTATTTCTGAATGTGGTTTTTTCAATTTTCAAACTTGCTTTTTTGTTTTCAGCAGTCTCGGGCATACCTGTATCATAACGGGTTGCAATTGCACCACCGTCACCTGTTGATGTGTTGCCAGTAAATGTGCTGCCAGTTATAGTGGTTTTTGAACTAGAACCTAAATATAATGCACCACCACCGTTTACTTCGCCATCTTTTGGACCGTGTTTTTCTCTACTAAACTTATCGCTAGTAACTTTATTGTTGCTGAAAGTAACACCTGTAATTGTTAAATTTTTTGGTGAAAAATTAGCAACAGCGCCACCTGCTTCCTCAGCAGATTGACCGTTAAATGTTTGATAGTTTAATGTTGCGTCTTGATTTTCGTTTGTGCCCAACCATTGACCCACTTTGGAATCTTGGCGTTTACCATCTTTCCATTCATTTTGCCAGTTCGGAGCGCTTTCATCTGCCATGGCAGAATATGAAACACCGCCCAGTACAGATGCAATCGCAACAATAGAACATGCGCGAATCATTCCGTACATATATTTTTTTGCATTCATTATTTTCCCCTTTGGTTTGTTAAAAAATTAAACCACCGTGTGCAGGTGGTCGGGGAGTTCACAAATCAGCTTCATATTGATTCCGATGGTCTTCCGATTTAATCGTGTTGTATAACCACCAGCCCCCCGACGTATTTTCGTCAGGGTTTTATAACTACGATGCAGCACGGAAATTTCATCGGGTTTTAACGACGCCTTTTCAACTGCATCGATGAAGCATGGACCTGTGACAGCCCCGAACCAAATCTATGGTTCTGATTGCAGAATACAATATGTGATTTTTTATTGCAAGCAAATTTTTATTCGCGGATTTTTTTCCGCGCGCGTCCCATAAAAAACGCCCCAGACGGGGCGTTAAATGACATGAAAACTTGTTTTTCTTACCGTTCGTTGCGAACAGGTCTGTCAATGAAAATCCAAATCAGCCATACCAGTGCAGCAATTCCAATTATGCTGTACACGATGCTGCTGGCGATTGTGCCAGACCCAAATATAAATGCAACTAAATCAAAACCAAAGATTCCAATCAATCCCCAATTCAAGGCACCGATGAATGTCAATGGCTCTAATACCCAGTTTGTAAGTCCTCTCATCTGTTTTTTCTCCTTTTCAAGATTTACATTGTCTTGGTTAAGACAAAATCATTATATCTGTTTTTTTACATCGTTGCAATGTCAGATACGCATTTAGGAAAAGGTTCTTATGTCCTGAAATCTGGGACTTTATGGCAAAACACTGGTACACATTACCGCAGTTTCAAAATGTGTTCTATTGCAATATTTGCCAAAAACAACCCAAATGTTCCTGTTATCGTTATAACAGATCCAAATTCGCGCAGGTTTTCGCCCGTGATGGGCGCGGGCGTTTCTGTTGAATATACAACATCAAAATCGTCTATTGTCTCCGCGCGTGCCAATTTACGAACGCGCGCCGCCAACGGACACACAGATGTCTGGTACAATTTACCAATGCGAATTTTATCTGGTCGCGTTTTGCGCGCGGCGCCCATACTGGCGGCAAATGGAATTTTATTTTTCTGCGCCCACGCATACAGTGCGATTTTAGAATCTAGCGAATCAATTGCGTCAATTATAAAATCGGGGCGCATGGGCAAATCAGAATCTGCGTCCCAAAACATATTAAACGCATCAACGCAAATATCTGGCGAGATTTGGCGCACGCGTGCAATTGTGGCGTCAACCTTGGGCATGCCGATATTTTCAGATGTTGCAATCAATTGGCGGTTTATGTTTGACGGGGCAACAGTGTCAAAATCAACCACAATCAAATGTCCAATGCCTGTGCGCGCCAGTGCCTCGGTCGCAAAAGAACCAACTGCACCACAGCCAACGACCATAACCGTGGCATTTTGCAATTTTGCAACCCCATCATCACCGAATAATAAACGCGTCCGTGCCAATCTGTCCATTTTTAATCACCTGTAATGCATTTTGTGTAATTTCAGATTCTGAAATTGATTTGATTTGCGCAATTTGCGCCATTGTGCGAATTATCGCGCGGGTACCGATACCCATATTTTTATCTGATTCCACCAGAATTTTATCGCGCGGAATTGCCAAAATAACATTGCGCATTTTATCTGTATCCGCGTTTGATACAGAAAAATACGCATCGCATAAATCTGACATCATCTTAACAATTTGCGCGTTGCCGTGGAATCCATGAAAAACAACGGGCAGAGTAAATTTCTGCGTGCGAAAAATCTGGGCTATTTTATCCCATGCGCGAACACAATGAACATGAATTGCGCGGTGTAATTGGGCGGCTAACTCAATTTGCGTAATAAACACAGACATTTGCATTGCGATGTTATCGCGTGCGCAATCCAGCCCTATTTCCCCAACCATTGCATTTGGTGTGGCAATTAAAATATCGCGCATATCTTGCGCCCAATTGCCGATTGCGCTTGCCACATACCACGGGTGCACACCAACACATGGCGCGACATTTTTATTTTGTTCAGCAAATTTCAGAACACATGACCAATCAGATGGGCGCGTGGCATTACAAATATAGCCCCCGTTTTCCACAGATTGAACAGGCGCAGTCAAATGGCAATGTGCATCAATAAATTTATACATAACCCAATTATAACATCATTTATAAAAAAATGAAATTCCCTTGGCATACGGGGTAAAAAATGTCTTAAAAGAAGGCGAATTGGAGCGCGCGGCAACTATTAAGGATTTCTTAATAGTTCGAACCGAAGGACAATGACAGGAAATAAAAAACGCCGTGTACGGCGTGATTGAATTTTGGTGGGGACACAGGGACTCGAACCCTGGACCCAATGATTAAAAGTCATTTGCTCTACCAACTGAGCTATGTCCCCAAAGCGAACATATCAACATTTCATTGATGTTCGGGGGCAATTTTGACATATAAAAAAATAAAAATCAAGAAAAAATACGCAATCGGTATGCTTTTATTTGCCTGCCATTTGTGGCGGCGAATATTGGTCGGCTGAATTTGGCGCAATATCAGAATCCAGCCAGTCTGCCAATTGCAAGAATATATTTTTGACATATTTTGCCGCAGAATGACTATCTTGCCGAAACAAGTGCAGGTTTATCAGCCGTTGGCTTTCGCGCGCCAAATTGGTTAAAATGTTTGCTTGGTCCAATGTCAAAATATTCGCACGCGCATTTTTATAAATAAAATCTTCCAGTTCGTGATGTGCCGCCCGTAATTGCGAAACAACGGCACCTGTAATTTTCATGCGGCGCGATATTTCGGTTGTGGTCATGCCTGCGATTTGGTGAATATATTTCATGTTGACATTCTGACGCGCACCCAGCGCACTGCCCAATACAACTGCCAGATTCATAATCAGCCCATCAACACGTTCAGACATATTTTCTGCCAGTGTTTTATTTATTCGCCGCGATATTCGGTAATTGGCATAATCATACAGCAAAAACACCAACGGAATAGACAACAGCGATGCGGACATATTATCTATTAAATCGTTCACATTTTCATCGCCTGTGTAATTATTTGAAATCCAAAACAGCACTGCGCCACCTGCAATTGACAGAATATACGGGACAGATTTCAAAATCACATTATGCCAATCTATTTTCATAACCAT
>CANQCM010000069.1 GCA_947589625.1 uncultured Alphaproteobacteria bacterium | reverse complement strand
TTGCCAGACGCAAACCAATCGTTGTCGTCTGCAACCCACATGTCTGAATCGTTGTGTATGGCAATCGCATATTTGTCTGTGATTATTATGTCGTTGTCTGATGAAATGACTTTATGTCCCAATTCAGACAATAATTCTGAAATGTCGTCAATGTTGATTTTTACATCATCGTCAAAATTTATTTCACGAAATACAGGCATATCGCCATCGCCAAACATAGTATCATTGTTGTTGGAACTTGTGTCGGCAATATCAAAATCAGATGGCAACGGCAAATCCGCATCTGGCGCAGGTTCTGGTTGTGCAGGCGCGTTTGGTGCGATTGGCGCAACGCGATTAAATACCGCGGTTTGAATTGGTGATTTATGTGTTCGCGCGATTACAAATGCACCGCGCAGTTCTGGTGGAATATGCGCAGGCAAAGGACGGGTTTCGTCTGGAAATAAACTTGATTTTGGCGCAGGTTCGGGTTCTGGTTCTGGTTTTTCTGGCACTGGCGCAGGGGCAGGTGCAAAATATGATTTTATTTTTGTTATAAACTGTGGCATACCGATTTTAATTAATGGTTTGCCAGTGCGAATAATTATAGATGTGGTCGCAATATAGATTGATGGTGCACCCAGTAAAAACACGCCAAAAACAAAACCTGCAAATCCGCGAAATTGAATATGCATCAATCGTGTCCAATGTGCGGCGGAAAACATATTAAAATTAAACATGCCACGCAAGACCGCCCATACAACAAATGTATAGCACAATGTCCATATAAACACATACCGATGCGCGCGAAAAAATTCAGTTATCTTTTTCATATTTTGATTATAGACAATATAAAAAATTTGTCAAATATAAATTAAAAAAGTAATTAAAAAGATTTTTATTATGCGTTTTTTTATGATATAATGAAACAATCAGAAAGGGAGTCTTTTTATGCATATTTTTCCAAAATTGTGTGGTGTTTCAATTGTCTGCGCCAGTGTTTTATCTGTGCTGAATCCTGCCATTGGGGCAGATTTACGCGGTCGTGCGGCGTTGACGGCGCGCGGTAATGGCGCAAGTGTTGCGCGTATGCCGACCATGCCAACATTGCCTGGAAATACCACTGGAAACATGTCGCCTAACTTGCCTGATAATAATGGTGGTGGAACACCATCAGTTCCTGACGATCCAGGGCACGACGACCCAACACCTGACGAACCAACGCCAGAATGTCCCGACGGTGGGGTTAAAAATTCTGCGTTTGGTATCGAAGAATGCATGAATAGTGTACTGTCTTGCGTCAATGGTGGCGCGTTGACAGGTGGTATAAACGCATTGTTTAATGAAGATTTGCGCAATTCTATTGTAAACGGTATGGGACTGTGTTCTACTCAGGTTGACCGGTGCGTCAGCGAAGTTCGCCGTGATTGTCGCAATGTATATAACTCGTCTGCTGATGTGTGGCTAGATTTCAATTCGCGTCGTGTTCAGCCAGAATATTACAATTTTGTTTTGCGTAAAACAGGTCTGACACCAAATCAGGCTGAAAATACATGCTTGTTGCTGGACAGAAATACATACGGCCCGTCTTTTGCAGCGGTATCAACAGGCGATGGTGTCACCGCAGAATATAACAATCAGGTTGGCGCATATAACGGTCAAAACGGAAATATTTTGATTAAAAATAACCCACGGGGTGCGGCTGTAAATGCGAATCCGCTGTCTGTTGATGGTCAACGCGGGCATTATGCGCGTTGGGACGCAACAAATGCAGAATGCTGGTTACGTATAGGTGCGTATAACAAAGACACGCAAATTAAAAACAGTTGGTTGTTTGGCGCTGCTGGCGATGACCAAGTTGCCGAAGTCTGGAAACTGGCAGGCGATACATTTACATGCAACAAAGATTTGTTCGGATTTGGTTTGATGAACAAGACTGCGACTGCTGCGGTGGTTGGTATTGGTGGCGGAACAGTTGTTGGTGCAGGTGTTGGCGCAATAGCAGGGCACGGAAAACGCAATTTTGATTGCACTATTAATTCGCAACTGAAAAAATTGCAAGAGCAATTAAAGGAATCTGGCAAAACAGCAATATTAAATGAATATCTGGACGCGAGTAATAGAATTTCCAGCACCGCTGATTTGACGGTTGCGCAATGTAATGCGATTGTTGATTTGTACGAGAAATATTCGCGTTATGATACAGAATTAGATGCGTGTGATGGCACAATATCTGAAACATCGATTTTGAGATATACGATTGCCGCGCCATCAGATAATCCTGACGAATATTTCCAGCAACATTTTCCGCCTTGCGTCGGGGCGTCTAGCAATCAAGAATGCAAATCTAGATTAGATGAATTATGTGAAGGTCAAGATGTTCCAACTTGCAGTGCTACTCTAAGCGCATATGGTGTTGATATGTCATTGGTTCAAAGCACTACAGTGTCGGGTGATTGTTCGTTTAAGCCAATTAATCTGTCGTATGCAGATCCGTCATATTCAATTAAATGTTCGGGAACAAGTGGCGAATGTGTGTCTGCTGCAGACATTGAAAAACAATTGTCTAGATTAAAGCCTGTTTTGGACAACTTGACGATACTGCAAGGCGAAAAATCCAACATGGCAAAGAGTATCGGCATTGGTGCGGCGGTTGGTGCAGGTACTGGTGGACTGGCGACTGCAATCACCGCTGTGATAGAACACAGTAATATAAATTGCCGTGTGGGCGATGGATTGAATCAGGTAAGTTTTGGTAAATCACATTCAATTGATAGTCTGAAAGATTTCTATGTGAAATGGAATTTGAATTTGCCAGATACAATTATGCCAACACCACATGCGGTTGATTGTGCGTCTTGGCGCGCACGGTGTGCAACATTGACCGATTTGAATCAATGTCGCGTCGCGCAAATAAATTACAAACCAGAAGGCGCCGCCACAACAACACTGGTGCGTTCGGCATGTATGCCATCAGGCAGCGAATGCATTGAAAATTATTCTGTTGCAAAATCGTATGGCGCATGTGAATAAAACATTTGTATGTTTTGATGTGTTAAATCGGTCGCGGTTGCGACCGATTTTTTCTTTGCATAGCGGTATAATTTTTGATATAATTTTTTTAACCGAGAAGAATGTACAAATCAATTGTTTTTTTATTCGCTGTACTGGTTACGTTGTCGCAGAATTCATATGCGGCGACAACATGTTCGCATGCAAATTTGACACGGTGTTTGGATTCTGTGTGTGCGATAAATGTATCGTCTAATCCGGCGGCACGGTGCCAATATTGCGGTACTGCGGACGCGGGGACCCCGCCAAAAACCGCGATGCGCAATGTTTCTGTGGGACAATCTGCAAAATATACTTTGACCGATAAAGAATTAAAATCTGTACCGTCGGAACCTGGGGAACGTTATGTTTGGGCGACATCAGAATGCTTGAAAAAAGTCAGCGGTTGCACCCCAGACGATGTTGAAAGTGTATATGACACATTGATTGAACAATCGTGCAAGGCAGCAGGCATCAGTGCGGGGTTTGCGTCTGCGCGCGAAAAAATGAATCAGACTAAAACAAAATCGTCGTGCAAAACAGATATTACATCTTGCATTGTTGGCGCGAATCGTTGTGGGCCTGATTATGCAATTTGTGAACAAGACGAAAATTTTAATAAATTCTTTGCGTCTTGCGGGGTCGAAGCCACCGGTTGCGACGAATACATTGATGAAATACGTAATGATTTAATCTTGGCGCGGAACGAGGCGATAAAAAATGCAGACACCGCATTGGCGACAATTGTTAAATCGTATCAAGACGCGCGCGAGAAAAAATTAAACGCGGCAAAAGACAATTGTAAAGATAACAGCGGTCGTGATGCATGCATTGCATCGGTCTGTGAACGCAGCATGGCAAACAAATGTGCGGCAGGATTTGAATATGAAAAATCAATGGCAACACAATTATGCAAATTTTATGAACTGGCATGCGCGGTGTTAAAATAAATGAAGGCAAATGTGAAAATTCTTAACAGTAAATTTTTAGTGCATTTTTGCCAATGCGCAATTGTTGTTTTTGCGACGTTTGTAATGGCGGGGGCAGATGCGGCAACAACGCGTGGCACCAATTCGCGGGTTTCCGTGACGCGTGCGCCTGCATCTGTTCAACGTGTGCCCACGGTGACAACAACCACAACCACGGCAACCACCACTGTTGCGGAACCTGTGTCGGAACCAGAACCCGAACCGGTAATAATTGAAAATAAATCTGATAAATTTGGGGCAACATTATCAGAAACTGCCATAAATTCAACCAGTGCAAATAACAATTCAACACTGGCATCAGAAATTCAACGGCAACGCGCGGCATTAGATGCGCAATCGGAATTGAGTGCAGCAACAGCAACCGCGGCGGCAAATGCAGCAATGGGGCGCAACGAATGTGATGCAGGTCTGCGCGCATGTATGCAAGAAAAATGCGGTAAAGATTTTACAGATTGTCGCGGTGATGGCGATACTGTGTTTGGCGGTAAATTAGATGTATGTCGGCGTGGGCTGAATTGCACAGGCGAAGAATACAATTTGTTTGTCAAAGAAATCAAGGCAGACCGTGACCTGAACGCGCAATTGATGTCGTATAATAAAATCTTGGATTGTGGTAATCAATATAATGATTGCATTGCCACAGAATGCGGTGTGGATTACAGCAAATGTCTGGGCAAAGCGGCAGGCGACGCCGCAATTTCAGCATGTTCTAAAATTGCAAAAAATTGTACCCAACAAGACAGTGGTTTGGCATCGCGCGCAATGAATGTGTTTGCTACATTGCGTCAAGAAACAGAAAAACAAATCAAGAAAGACGAACAGCGTCTGTATGATTTGCGCGACCAAATGGAAAATTTATGCAAAAGCATGGGCGCAATGTTTGACACGCGCAGTTTAGATTGCGTGTATACTGTTGAATTTTACGCGGGTGAAAACCCCAATACCCCGTATGCCAGCAAGAAAGCATACGCCGGCGATGTGTTCAGTTGCAATCAAGAATGGTTTGGTGTTGATATAACAACATTCAAAGAAAA
>CANQCM010000068.1 GCA_947589625.1 uncultured Alphaproteobacteria bacterium | reverse complement strand
TGGTAACTGTGGCATATTGCCCAATTCCAATTGTTTTGCAGATGGCGCCGCACCTGTTTTTATATCTAAAACACCGCCGTCCCAGATTCTGTCTGCGCGTGCGCGAACGCGCCGCCCTGCAATTTCAACTGCGCCATTTATTTCTGAATATGAATTTGGCACGCGTTTTATTTCATCAATAACAAACGGCGCAATTTCAACAAAACGATTATGCCAGAAATGATATATAATGCTGTTTTCATTTACCTTGTCCCGCGCACGCGAATCCAGTTCTGCAATCAAATCAGGCACAGTATATTGTTGCACATTTTCTAGAACATCATGCACAATATTACCAAAATCGCGCGGATCGGCACCAACCCAATAATCTTTTATTGGTTTTAATTTCAAAATATGTTTTGCATAAAATGCATACGGGTTATGTATCAATAATTCCAATTCTGTTACATAAACATCTGACCAATCGCGCGGCGGCACAGGCGGCGTATAATCCAGCGGATTTGACGCAATATTATCACGCGCCAACACGGCACTTAAAATTTCGCCTTGCGCGATTTTGGGTAAATCGCCTGAAATAACTTGGACACGCGACAAGAATCGCGATTCAGATGTTTGAACGCTACCTGAATTAGTACTGCGCAACCAATAAACATTTGGCGCACATGATAAATTCATAAAATCCAGCGCCATCAAAGAAACCTTGTGTTCTGGCGGTGGTAATCCTATTTTACGGGCGGTGTCGCGCGGCAACCATGCGTTTTCATAACCGCATGCAGGAAACATATTTTCATTTAACCCCGTCAGAATAACAACATCTGCGGTCTGCATACGCGATTCAATCGTACCCAACACAACCACTGATGCATCTGGGTTCATATTTGCGCGAATCTGTACCGATGAAATTGCGTATGCCAACATCGCGCGCATATCTTCGGTTGTGGGGCGAATTTCTGCGGCGGCAATACATGCTGATAAGTTTTTTATAGATTCCATAACTTGCACAGATTCATCAGATGCATAATCAAACCTTGGTGCAAACTCAAATTCATTTGAATCAATCAATCGCACAATCATTTCAAAAATATCATTGCCAGATTCTGCATACAGACGATGAAAAGTATTATCGTCAAATTGTTCAATCCAACCGTCAAACAAGTTTAATATTGCGCGCCCTATTTTTGTCATGCCACCCGAAGTTGC
The DNA here is from genome assembly GCA_947589625.1 of uncultured Alphaproteobacteria bacterium. Taxonomy (GTDB): domain Bacteria; phylum Pseudomonadota; class Alphaproteobacteria; order Rs-D84; family Rs-D84; genus Enterousia. The sequence continues at coordinate 3,917 of CANQCM010000068.1, read as the reverse complement.
GCCTGAAAAATCTGCCAAAATTCCACGGCGCGTAAATTCTGTCGCAATACGCTGATTTCCCGCAGCGTCTGGCGTTATTACCAACACAGATTTTTTATCTTGAATCGCACGCGTGGCAATTTCAGCAACACAAGCGGCCTCGATACTTTCGCGCGGACAATTTATTAAATGACAATGCGAAATCGCATTATTGTTTTCTTGATGTGCGCCTGAATTTCCAAACGCCATATTCATAAAATAAATCGCAGACGCACCAACATCAATCGGAATAACATCATTGATACTGACACCCATTCTGGTTAAAAATTTATATTCTGAATGATAAGGGTGTGTGTCCAGTTCTAAATCTGAATCATCGCCAGAAATTTTCCCAGACAAAATTATTCGCCCGTTTTCGCGTGTGGCAACTTCTGCCATTAAATCCGCGGTTGCTGGCACACTGGCAGTTGACGCACACACAATAACTAAATCATATTTATCCAGCACCGCACGCCACGCGCGAATATCTGCATTGCGTTTTGCAGTACTTGTTATGCGCCCATCAGAATACATTGCCATTGCGCGCGATAATATATTTAACAATGTTGCCTTGCGCTGAAAATGTGCCGCATATTTTTCATCAACCAATTCTGACCAATTTATTTCTGCGACATTGACGCCTTCATTTTCCAGATAATCAGACATACGAACTAAATCAGTTGCAACAGGCAACGCAGATTTAATATTTCCAATACTGGCATCTGCCGACAATAATTTTGCCAACATTATAACGCGCGACATATTTGAAATAACATCGTCTGACGCATCTGATTCTGCGTCAATATCATCAACCTCGGCACCCAGTGGTACAAGATGCGGCAACACAGTTGCACCACCCATTTTTTCTGCAATCATTTTTTCCACAGTTCTGACCGCACGGCGCGATGGCAAAAATATCAGCACATTTTGCAAACAAACATTTGCATCGGAAATAACGCGCCACAATGCGTCAGCCATACGCGCAGGATTTGTCGCATAAAAAATATTTTTATTTAATGCCAATTGTCGCCCTTATTTCTGTCAGACCTGTTTTTTTCTCGGCTGAAGTATATAATATTTGTTCCACCATTGCACCATGTGATAAATGTGAAATTTCTGCCTGATTTTTTTCGCGCACGCGTTTATCAATCTTGGTAAAAACAACCTGATAAGGTATGCCATGCGCATCACAAAAATCCATCATATCTAAATCAGAATCACGCGCACCAATTCGCGAATCAATCAATATATATAACCGCCGTAGTTGTCGCCGCGTAGTCAAATATTCTTGCAGTCGCCGTAACCATTGCATTGCGTCACTGCGTGAAACACGCGCATAGCCATAGCCTGGCAAATCAACAATCATTGCGCGGTCATCAACATTAAACAGATTCAATGCCTGTGTACGCCCTGGGGTATTTGATGTACGCGCAATAGGCGCACCGACAACCGCATTTATCAAAGACGATTTACCAACATTACTGCGCCCAACAAACGCATATTCTGGAAATTGCGTATTTGGCAAATCTGCGACGCGTGCAAAAGAACCGACAAATTTAATCATCAGACGCCTCTTGGTCAAGTATTCGCCGATATGCTTCTTTTTTAGAAATCCCTGTGCGTGCCGCTAAATCCGCCGCCGCAGACTTTACAGATTTAGACGCGATATCATTTACAATTTGGCTGATTTCATCGTCTGACATTTTATGTTCTGGGGCGGGCGCAACCACAATTACAATTTCGCCGCGCGGTGGTGTAATGTTTATTAAATCCGCAGGATAGCCAATTATTGCCTGTTCATGAATTTTTGTAATTTCGCGTACGATTGCAATTTGACGTTCGGGCATAATGCGCGCCATGGCAGCGATTGTTGCCATTATGCGATTAGGACTTTCGTAATAAATTATTGTATGGCGAATTTTATTATCATCGCGCAATTTTTTTTCATCAAAAAAACCACAGAAAGTAAATCTGTCTGTCGGAAATCCTGACAACACCAATGCAGAAATTGCCGCCACAGGCCCAGGCACCACAAACACATCTATGCCCACATCACGCACCGCCCGTACAAGGCGAAACCCAGGGTCGCTGATAGACGGCATACCTGCATCAGACACCGCCGCAATAGACATCCCTGATTGCAATTTTTTAATCAGTTCTGGCACAACATCGCGTTCATTATGTTCATGACACGAAACGCGCGGTGTTTTTATATCAAAATGCGTTGCCAATTTGCCAAACACGCGCGTATCTTCGGCGGCAATCAAATCAACACCGCGCAGGACATCAATCGCGCGTGGCGACATATCCGACAAATTTCCAATTGGCGTGCCAACAATATAAAGCCCTGATTGCATTTGAAATCCTTTTATAGTAGAATAATACAAAAATAAATGGATTTTTCAATGTATAAGAATATATTTTTTAGCATTTTATCACTTTTCGTAATTGCAGCCTGCACCACAACGCACAACGACTGGTACGGCGAATATGGCGACGCGCCAACAGGTGCGCCATCAACAATGATGTACGGCACGCCTGTGGCAGACACAACGACACATAATATCGCGGTGCTGTTGCCGTTGTCTGGGGACAATGCTAACATTGGGCGCACAATTCAGACATCTATTGAAACATCGGTATTACAGCGCGCACCGCAAAATTTATCTGTTGCGTTTTATGACACCGCCCAAAATAATTCAGACGCAATATCTACCGCGTTGGCAACAAATCCAGACATTATAATTGGGCCCGTCTTTGCGCCAGACGCAAAATTATTGCGCGCGACCAAACCTGAAACATTGCCCGTTTTGTCTTTCACATCTGACGCAGACGCAATCGGCAATGGGGTTATGACAATGGCATTAATGCCCACCAATGGTATAGAAGAAATCATGCGCGAAATGAAATCAGACAAAATTTCCGATTATATAATCATTGCGCCAAATACCCCGTCTGGCAGACTTATGGCTGGCGCAGCGCGCGAATCAGGCGACATCAACGACATAAATATTCGGGGCATTTTTTACTATAATGAAAATGATTCAGAATCAATCAAAAACGCGGCAATTGACGCGTCTATGAACACCGCACGCACAGCCGCAAATAACCGCGCGCGCGCCGTATTGTCTGACATTTTGACGAACGAAACACTAACCGCAATTGAAAAATCAAGTATTTCAATACAACTGGATAAATTATCAAAATCAGAAACAATGGGCGACCTGCCCTATGGCGCTGTTTTATTCTTGGGCAACGGGGACGACACAGAAACACTGGCGTCTTTCTTGCGCTATTACGGCGTTGGCGCGCGCGATGCAAAATTCTATGGCACACCAATGTGGGACGGTTCAGACATCACCAACGATTTCACAATGGCTGGCGCAAAATATGCAGCTTTGCCAGAATCATCGGCTGAATTTGCAAATATATATCAAATGATTTACGACACCACGCCATCACACTTGGCAACATTTGGCTATGACGCAATCAATATGGCAATGGGCATGATATATTCCCAGAAAGATCATGCGGCATATTTACTGGACCCCAGTGGCTATATCGGCATTGACGGTCTGTTCAGATTGCGCCCATCTGGGGTCAGTGAACGCGCATTACGCATTGTGCAACTGGACGGGTCTGGGACACCAAAAACAGTGCGAAATGCCGCAGAAAACTTTATGATTCCAATTTATAATCTTGACGCGCGCCGCATATCAGACGCACGACCAATGGCACTGGAAACCAGTGGGGTAAATCCAAACGATTATGTAAAAATCCCAGAACGTTTTCGCAGCAAATACACAATGAAAACATTTGGCGCAAATTTATCAGCGCCACAAACACATATTTCAGAAAATGTTATTACAATCCTGCCCGAAGACGACAGTGATGTAATC
>CANQCM010000067.1 GCA_947589625.1 uncultured Alphaproteobacteria bacterium | reverse complement strand
ATAGTTTGCTTCTTTTCCTTGTCCAGTGGGTGCGATTGGAACGGAACATTTGCAAAATCTATTTTTGCTAAATCAATACTGCGCACTGTGCGGTCAAACATTGTATGATAATAAATTACACCATCGTTCAGGTCGGTCACGATTGTCCACTGGGTCGCAGATGGCATATCGTTTGGTGCCTTGCCAACTGCAAATTGTGGGCCTAATGGTACATCAAAATTATTCAAGATATGAAACGCGTCCATCGCGGAATCATAACCTGTATCGCGTTGCAATGCGTATTGAGACAAGAACGCAGCGCGAACAAATCTTGACGGTGGGGTAAAGTCACCTGGCAAGCCCAAGAATCCAGAACCGCCACCAAACGCAGTCAATGATATTGGCCCCATTTTTGTTGGGCCGACACCACCTGGTACCAAATTAACATAATTGTTCAAATTGGTCATGTGCCATGGATAGCCTGGGGAATTTGCCAAAACGCCAATTTTAGATTCATAAAATGTTGGCTTGCCATCAACAATTTCCAATATAACTTGCTTGCCAGATTTTTCTGTAATGCGCCAATGCACAGTAGATGCGCGCTTGTCAATGTTGATTACGCGCACATTTTTGATTGCTTCACGAACTTCGTCAATTGTTGAAAACCGCGACAATATCCATGAAACCAATTGAAAGTCTGCAATGCTGCGGTCGTCCATTGATTCGTCGTATGGTTGATATTTACCGTATGATGGAAAATAGAACAGACCTGCGGACAAGCCCGCTTCATTTGTGCCATCAACAACGAATTGAGGCTCTTCTACTGCCAAACCAACAAAACCATAAACAGATGTAAACTTCATGCCACCGAATTTACCGCTGGGCAATAAAGACTGTTGAGTATAATCGCGCGGAACAACAACATACATGTTGTTCATTTCGGTGCCAGACCAATCAATAGTGCGTCCAACAACAACTGATTTATCTTTGGCATGCAATGTAATACCCGTGCAGGCATCCGAGTTCTGCGCGCCCACCAGTGCCATGCAAGCCGCAACTGCGGCGAAGAATAATTTATTTTTCATGTGGTTTTCTCCTCTTACAAAGGCATTATTGCAAAAATCAGAATCCGCGTCCACAGGAATATCTACAAAAATAGAAGTGAGTGTAAAAAGTGGGTGTTAAACTTGTGGTAATGCAAGGCAATAAAGCACAAATAAAATTGATGCCAAAAAAAACTTTTTGATTTGGCGCAGCATTCAGCCAACAGGAAAATTATGAAAAAGATGTATGGATTTACAGATTATTACAAACATTCTCGTAGTGTTTTTCCTAAAGATTGGCAGGCTATACGATAATAACCACACTGAATCTGTCTGCTAAATATCAAGGCGGATTCCGCAAAGATTTTGTATCGCACACAGGATTGATTTCTGCGCGTTACAAATTCTAGTCAGAATCTAAACATCTGTCCCAAGGTGATGGCACCTGTCAAAGCCTTGGGGCAAAAAAATTTTCATTCTATCCTTTGAAGTTGTTAAAAAATAAACACCCCATTTTTGTGGGGTGTTTGTTTTTATGTAAGACAAGATTATATTAAAAAATATTAGTACATAATATAAATACTATTTGATTTTAGAAACAAAACATCTCAAATATTCTAAATAAGAAATATTTATCTAAACCAAAGGATTCAAAAATGGCGGTTATTGGTTATATACGCGTATCTTCTAACAAGCAAACTTGGCAACATCAACGGCATGAAATAGGGCTGTTTGCCCAGAACAGCCAAATCCAAATTGACCGTTGGGTCATGGAAACAATCACTTCGCGCCAACCATTAAACAAACGAAAACTGGGGAAATTGCTGGACGAAGTCCAATCTGGCGACATCTTGATTGCGGCAGAAATTTCGCGCCTTGGGCGGTCGTTACTGGAAGTGATGCGAATATTGGAAACTTGTTTGAACAAGAATTGTAAGGTATGGACGCTGAAAGAAAATTACCGTTTGGGCAACGATATTCAAAGTAAAGTTATGGCGTTTGCGTTTGGGCTGTCGGCAGAAATTGAACGCAATTTAATTTCGCAGCGGACAAAAGCGTCTTTGGACAGCCTGCGCGCCACAGGGCGAAGGCTAGGGCGACCGTATTCTGCGCAATCGCGAAAATTAAAATTGACGCGCAATGCAAAAAAGATAAAAGAATTGCTGGATAACGGATTTACTAAATACAAAATTGCAAAAAAGTTGTCTGTGTCGCCATCAACCGTATCAAACTTTATCACCCGTATGGGGTGGTAGAAATGGGTATGTACAATTATACTTTTTATGGGACATAACTAGCCATTTGTTTTTTCTTTGTATTAGCAGTGTTTTTGTTATATAATAACGAACGTATTCGCAAAGGATGCCGAAGCGTTGAAAACTTCGTTGCATAGGGTGCTGTTGGGATTGCACCAAAAAATTAATCCCCGCAATTGCGGGGAGCTGTGGCACATAATGGACAACCAAAAACCACAGGACATTCTATGCAATGTTTTTTCAACCTCCCCGCGCCATCTTTTGCAAGAACAAGGGATGGCAAAATGAATCGCGGAATTATATATGTAATGTGGAACGAATTGTTCCCAGAATTGGTTAAAATCGGAACCACAAGTGGCAGTACATCAAAAGATGTTGAAAAACGGCGCAAAGAGTTGTCTTGTGGCGAAAATATGCCACAACCATTTGAGGCAAAGTTTGCTATATGTGTGAACAATTATCAGAAAATTGAAAGCATTATACACAAGGGGCTGGCAAAGTTGCGCCATAACCCACATCGTGAATTTTTTAAATTGAGTGTTGACGAGGCTATAAACCTGCTGTCTGGATATGTAATCAGCGGTGGTGCGGTTGAGATACCTATTAAAAATTCTTTCTTGCCCGAAGAGAAAAAAGCAATTCAGAAAATGCGAAAACGGAGTTCCACTATTACATTTAAGTCTTTGGGGTTACCTGTTGGCACAACATTAGTATTTGCCGCTGCGCCACACTTAAAGGTCAAAACAGGGAATGACTCTCGGCACGTGATCTTGCCAGACGGTAAGCCCACTACATTATCAATAGCTGCACGCTTGTTTCGCAATCAAACGGACCCCAAAAATGGCGTCAAGGGATTGCCAGATGGCGCAAAAGATTTTATGTACAAGGACAAAACCTTGTGGGAATTGTCTCTTGAAAACCAACGGGCAAATATAAAAGCTTGAACATAAAAAGAACGGTTGAATTTCGTTACAGGGGCAGCTGATTCCCTCGCATAGGCGGTGCCTATGCTGTGGGGCATTCGTAAGATGTTCATTGCGCGTTGCTTATGAACATCAACTCATAGTCGAACCAAACAACTGGCGTTGTGTGGTCGAACCGTTAAACCCACGTCCAAAAATTAAACCCGCGCAAGGCGGGTTAAATTTTTGGTTGGGGCAGCTGGATTCGAACCAACACTGACGGAGTCAGAGTCCGGAGTTCTACCATTAAACTATGCCCCAATGCGCTGGCCATTATAGCCTGCAATTGTGGGCTTTGCAATTTATTTTTTGATTATGGCAAATAGGTTATTCGGATTTGCGGGCGGCGGCAGCGGCGGACACCATTGACTGAAAGAATTTCGCCGCGCGGTCTTGTTCGTCTGATGGTAATGTGCCTGATAAACCACTGTCGTCAGCACCATTTAATATTACAATTTGTGTAGGTAATAAATCACTGCCACATTTTACATAATATTTTGATGGGTCATAGTATTTACCATAACAACGACCGTTCAGCACACCGATATAGCCACTGTCCCACAAGGATTGACATGTTGGCTGGGCGCCATATGTGATTTCGCCAGTTGGTACTGTTTCATCAACATTATCAAGAATACCAGTACACCAAACATTTACATTGTTGCCGTTTACATGTGCCGTACTGCCGTTTGCGTCGGTCTTGCGCACACCAAAGCAATCGCCGTTTAATTTTGTGAAATCAAAATCTTGAGAATTCAAATCTTTGCCACTGGTAATATCATTTTTAGGTACCAATGTTGGTTCGTTTTTAGATTCTGTGAAAGCCTCGGCACAGATATATTTCATGCCACGACAATTTGCGTTCGCGTCCCATATTTCAGAATCATAACCTGCACCCATGCTGACATAGCAACGGGTTGTATCTATACGGCAAATTGTAGGTTGTTCCCACCACGGAGTTGCAGCGTTCGCAAATCCAAATGTCAAAAACAACATAACAGATAACAGCAAATTTTTTTTCATTTTTTATCTCTCGGTATTTTATTTTATCAAATTTTTTATTTTTCTGCAAGCCGACAAAATATCATTGTTTTGTTTGCGAATTACGGTACGTTTTAATCGGTGCCTGATGCGTCCTCGGTTTTTGTTTCTTCTTTTTCCGCACAGAAACCCCAATCTGTACTGGCGCCAGTTTCCTGATAGAACTTGTCAAACAGTTTATAATTGCGACTGCTTTCTTCATCGTTCCATACAGTGTTGACCCATGTGCCGCCCAGTCTGTCGCATTCTGCCGCCAGAGCGTTTGCCATGTCTACCTTGATAGAATCCATCATAGCATTTACATCTTCCATCACAACAGTTGGCAACACATAATCGTTTGTAACATCTGATGGACGAACACAAGCCTGCATTGCATAACGTACCATTTTTTGATACAGACTGCCGATATAGTCGCCACAATTTGTAGTGATGTCGTTTTCACATGGTTTGCATGCGTTGCCCGGTTGAGGGGTATTGTTCGCTTGCCATTTGCCATTTTTATATACATACAAACAATAGCCTTCGTTACAACTGGTGTATTGTTTTTGTGCAGGGCAAATATAGCCACCGCCAGATGGTGTGGTTGGTGGTTGTTCATAAACACTAGTATAAAATTCATTAAGTGTTTGATTACATTGTGCAATCAAAGCATATTTATGTTCGCCAGGTATATATGTACGACAAGCGTATGGGTATGCGTGCAAACTGTCGTTGCTGGGGACAGAACACAAGTCCAGCGCATAATTGTGCAGTGCCTCTTGACAGCCCTTGGCGATTTTCTGATCGGTTATGTTGTGCATGGCTTCTAATAATAAATCCATACCGTTGCCAGTACCGTCGCCGTACAGGTTGCTGCATGCGTCTAGTTTATCACGGCATAATTCTTCGGACAGTTCCAGACGCGATCCCAACAATAATTGTTCGTTTATGTTCGAGAAGTCTTTTAATGATTGGCTTTTTTCGTCATAGCATTCGTTCACAATGTCCAAGCATTCTGTTTTCACAGCGCGAATTTTTTCTTGCTGACCTTGATATATTTCAGCCAGTGCTTGACGCATAAATTCGTCCCATACATCATCTGCCAGATCACGACATGTTTCCAGACCGCGCGATGCATAATCGCGTTTGCGATTTAATTCTGCAACAATTAATCTGTT
>CANQCM010000066.1 GCA_947589625.1 uncultured Alphaproteobacteria bacterium | reverse complement strand
GGGCTTTTGATAATATCAGGATTAAACATGCTGGTGTCCAGCAAGTGGCTGGTATTAACAGACAATTTTGTTATTAAATGGTCATCGTCCAGCAATGTATAAATTGGCCCAATATCGCGCGGTGTGTTTTGCCCGATTTCATGTTCATTCTGGGGGCAACGCAACCCGTCAAGTATAGTTTTAACACGGTTATCAATATCACTGCGCGCGACCCCGACAATTTCAGGGTGCAGCATTTGGATATCAACCTCGGCCAGTAATTTCAGGTTTGGCGTTATAATCGGATTCCAATCAATACCACCCACGTGACGCGTGGTAATAGGGCTTTTTGTTGCGCCAGGCATCATATATTGGGTCATATTATTCCATGGCTGGTGTTCCAATAATTTCTTTAATTGTGGGTGAAATTGCATACGAATATCGGCAATGTGTTGCGCGCGTTTCTTTGGGTTTATTAAAATTTCGCCAAAATAAAGTAATTTGAACTTCATAGCCGTGCCCTTTTTGTCAACAAATTTTTTATCATTTTTTAGGTGAAAAATCACCCTTTTTTCTTGATAATTATACCATAAATTGCTATGTTTTTCATACAAAAAAAGAAAGGAATATAAATGGCTGTAAATAATGAATATACTGGTGATTCAATCAAAGTCCTGAAAGGGTTAGAGGCTGTTAAAAAACGCCCTGGAATGTATATTGGCGATGTGGGCGAAGGCGGTAGTGGTCTGCACCATATGATTTATGAAGTGGTTAATAATTCAATTGACGAAGCAATGGCAGGCTATGCGGACACAGTTTATGTATCACTGAATGCTGATGGGTCTGCAACAATTCGCGATAATGGGCGTGGTATGCCATTTGATATAAATCACGAAACAGGGCGCAGTGCGTTGGAACTGATTATGTGCGAACTGCATGCGGGTGGTAAATTTGATAACGAAGGAAACGGTGCGTACAAGGTTTCTGGCGGTCTGCACGGTGTGGGTGTGTCTGTGGTAAATGCGTTATCTACTTGGTTGGAAGTGCGCGTCTGGCGTGGCGACAAGGAAGCCACAATGTCTTTTGCAGACGGTGTGCCAACATCAGATTTGAAAATAGTTGAAAACAAAACGCATCATGAACATGGAACCGAAGTTACCTTCTTGCCGTCACCATCAACATTTACTGGCACAGAATTTAGTTTTGATACAATGGAAACATGGTTGCGCGAACAATCGTTCTTGAACGCAAATGTTAAAATTATTCTGGAAGATTTGCGCGGTCCCGAAAAACGTACGCGTGAATTTCATTCGGCAGACGGATTAAAGGGCTTTGCAACATATCTGGATAAATCAAAAGAATTGTTAAATCCAGAACCTATTCAAATGATACGGCAAATTGACGATACATATATTGAAATTGTTCTGCAATGGACAACCGCATATACTGAAACATCATTATGCTTTACAAACAATATTCCAAATCGTGATGGCGGTACGCACTTGGCAGGATTCAGGGCAGGGTTAACACGTGCGTTGAATAAATATATATCTGAATCACAAACGAAAAAAGACATTACGCTGTCGGGCGAAGATTTCCGTGAAGGCTTGACCAGTATTATCAGTGTTAAAATTCCAGACCCGAAATTTGGTTCACAAACCAAAGATAAACTGGTGTCCAGTGAAGTGCGCCCGTTGGTGGAAAACACAGTGTCTGAAATGCTGTATGAGTTCTTGGACGAAAATCCTGCGATTGCAAAACTGATTGTAGACAAGATTATGGAAGCCGCCACCGCGCGCGAGGCTGCACGCAAGGCGCGCGAATTGTCGCGTAAAAAGACAGGACCTGAATTAGGCGGATTGCCTGGGAAATTGGCAAATTGTTCAGAACGCGACCCTGCAAAATGCGAATTGTTTATCGTAGAAGGAGATTCTGCAGGTGGTACAGCAAAACAAGGTCGCGACCGCAAAACCCAAGCGATTTTGCCTTTGCGCGGTAAAATATTAAATGTTGAACGCGTGCGTTTTGATAAAATGCTGGGGTCTGATACGATTGGTGCGTTGATTACTACTATGGGCGCAGGCATTGGCAAAGACGATTTTGATATTGAAAAAATGCGTTATCACAAGGTTATTATCATGACCGATGCTGATGTTGACGGACAACATATTCAAACATTGCTGATGACATTCTTTTATCGGCATATGCCACAGGCGATTGAACGCGGATATATTTATGTTGCAAAACCGCCACTGTATGGTGTGACGCGTGGCAAACAGCAAATCTATCTGCAAAACCAGCGCGAAATGGACGATTATTTGATGGAGCAATTGGCCACAGACGGCATTATTGAAATTGCAGATGGACAGCAAATTTCTGGCGCAGATTTGAAACGGTTGCTGACATTGATTTTGAATATGCGCAACACTTTGCAGGGGCTGAATCATATTATGCCTTTGCGTTTTGTAGAAGCGTTGGCGTTAAATCATGTGTTTGAATCTGAAAGTACAGAAAACCTGAACGCGGCGGCGAAAATGCTGGACGCCGAAGAATTAGAATTTGAACGCGGTTGGAATGTTTTATCTGATGAATCTGGTATCACAATTATGCGTACTCTGCGCAGTGTGAACGAAACACATTTCTTGCCCCGTGAAAAAATATCAGGCCCCGAAATTCGTGCGTGGTTGCGTATGGACGGACGCGATGAATTAATGGAAACATTTTCAAAACCTGCAATTTTGCGCGTCAAGGCGAAATCACAGAAAATCTGGGGTGCGCTGGCATTGCTGGAAAAATCGTTTGAATATGCACAAACAGGGTTAAAGATTCAACGGTATAAAGGTTTGGGTGAAATGAACGCAGAACAGTTGTGGGAAACAACAATGGATCCAAATCACCGCAGTTTGTTCCAAGTAACTGTCCAAGACGCAACGCAGGCAGACGAGGTTGTATCCATGCTGATGGGTGATGTTGTTGAACCGCGGCGCGATTTTATCGTTGATAATGCGTTGGACGCGAACCTAGATGTATAAGGCGCGATGATGGATTTTTCAGCCGAATGGTTTCAAGATTTAGATGCGCAAATTCGTGCGATGGGTATGGATTCTGATGCGCAAAGTTTTGATGAAATCTTGCAAAATCTGACGCGGCGCGAAAAATTATCACCTGACGGGTTTGCCGAAATGTGCGCTTATGTTATTTTGGCAGGTGGTTTTTCACAGAAAACAGCCAAGATAATTCACCAAATAATAATGGACGAAATCCGCAGAAACGGTGCAAATAGCGCGAGTTTATTAAAAATATTTAACAACAAAAATAAAATAGGCGCAATTTGCAAAATCTGGCAATCGCGCGATGCGTTGCGTGATGGGTATTATGCGTTGAATAATCTGGACGACAAGATAAAGTATCTGCAAAACTTGCCCCATATCGGTAAAATTACTGCAAATCATTTGGCGCGCAATCTGGGCGAAGATGTCGTGAAATATGATATTTGGATTCAGCGTTTGGGGTGCGCATTTGCCAATGATGCAGATTTGTCTGCATGCATTGACAATGGAAAATTATGTGATAATGTAAAATCAGCGTGTGACGATATGTTTGCGCACTTGTCGCGTCAGACAGGATTGCCGCGTGGTTATATTGATGTGGTTTTATGGAAAGCATGTCAATTGGGTCTAATAAAATTATGAAGGGTGTAATATGAATCAAGAATTTTCTGCATTAAAATGGGGCGTAAAACAAGAAAAATATAATCGCCAGCGCGGATTGATAATAAATTTACAATCAATTAATTTCTCGCCTATTTCGGAAAATCGCGCAGGCTATGATTTAGTGGATTATGTGTATATTCTGTGTAATAACCATATTGATAGATTTTCACAAACAGAAAGTGCAGGTTTTGATGTCGCGTTTTCAGAACAAGATGGAATAACCTATATTGACGACAAAAATAAAGATATTCATATAAGATTTGTTAAAAATGGTATGTTTGATTATAACTATGGCAAATTGACAACAAACGATTATAAGGGTTCGCGCGCAAATCAGACATTGGGTTATATGCGCACACCTTATAATATTGGTATGTATGTTGTTCAGTTGATGGAATCTTATATGTACAACAACAAAACTGCAACCCGTCAACAAATTCTGAATAAATTAAATCAATATGCAAAAAATGCTAGTCGTTAAGGGCAGGGTAAATTATGTTTCAAGATTTTTCTGCAATACAATGGAATATGGAACAAGGTGAATACGAGGCGTGCATTAGATTACAATCGCTGGATTGCAGACCATACACCAGATACCATGAAGATTATTCAAAGGTTTTTAATAAAACATTTGATATACCGTATACTTTTATGTCTTATAAATTGCAAGATTACGAATATGTGATTGAACCTAAAAGTGGCATATATATGCGCAACGGCTGGCAAAAAAGCGGGCTAAAGGCAGATTGTAAAGAAAATTATAGAGTGTTTTATGTCGGAGATTTTGTAAATAGAGTATTTTTCAGATATGTTGACCAAGGCGCGTTTGATTACGGTTATCAAGGCTTGTATGACCACCCAACCAGCAGTGCATACGATATATCGGAAAGACATAATAACGGTGAATATGTGGGCTTTGCACGAATAAGAAATGGTACTGCATCAGACGCGGTTCATTCGGTTATACATGATGTGGCAAAGAAATCAAAAAAAATTGATGTGCAAAAAATCGTGCAAAAATTAAAATCGTATCAAAGATGAATGTAAGAATTGAACAATCTTGGCATGACGCGTTAAGTGCGGAATTTGATAAAGATTATTTTATCAAGTTAACTGATTTTGTGCGCGGTGAATATATGTCTGGGCGGCAGGTGTATCCAGCGCCTAAAAATATTTTTGCGGCGTTTGATTTGTGCCCGCTGGATAATGTCAAGGTTGTGATTATTGGGCAAGACCCATATCATGAACCGGGTCAGGCGCATGGACTCTGCTTTTCTGTGTTGCCACCGACCCCTGTGCCACCATCGTTGATAAATATCTATAAAGAAATTGAAAACGATATCGGTCGCAAAAGTATTACAAATGGCGATTTAACAGATTGGGCGCGTCAAGGTGTGTTGTTGCTGAATTCTACTTTAACCGTTGCGGCGCATGTGGCAGCATCGCACGCGGGGCGCGGTTGGGAAACTTTTACAGACGCCGTTATTCGCGCATTGGCGACGCGTGAAAACATTGTTTATATGCTGTGGGGCGCATATGCGCAACGCAAGGCGGAAATAGTTGACCCCGCGCGAAACCTGATTTTGAAAAGCGTACACCCGTCACCATTGTCGGCGTCACGCGGATTTTTTGGAAATCATCATTTCAGTCGTGCCAATGAATATCTGGTGGCGCATGGAAAAACGCCGATAGAATGGTAAAAGACTTGCAATCTTGAATTTGTTTGATATAATTCGGGGCAATGGCGGCGTAGCTCAGCTGGTTAGAGCAGCGGAATCATAATCCGCGTGTCGGGGGTCCGAGTCCCTCCGCCGCTACCAAGATTCAAAAAAACACTGGCAACCGCCAGTGTTTTT
>CANQCM010000065.1 GCA_947589625.1 uncultured Alphaproteobacteria bacterium | reverse complement strand
ATTTTTTCTTTATATTTTCAGGCGATTACGCACTTTGACATAGCAATAGTCAATTACGGGCTTTTCCCGTCCTAATAATTAGTACTGGCGCAAATACACTCATATAGTGCCGGTTGTCTTGGTCTATTTGTAATATCGGTGATGTGTATTTTTGTTGTAAAATACCTGCTTTTTAAATTATACTGCATGTATACAAAGAGGCAGACAATGACGGCTGGTAATAAAAAGATTTTAGTGGCGTATTTTTCGCGGGCTGGCGAACAATACGCGGTTGGAAATGTAAATGTGGGTAATACGGCGATAATTGCAAAATTGATTGCAGATAAAACAGGCGGCGATTTGTTTGAAATCAGGGTTAAAAACGATAATTACCCAAATACTTATGACGCATTGACGCGTTATGCACAGGCAGAAAAACAAGCGCATGCCAGACCAGAATTAATCGGGCAACCAGACAACATTTATAAATATGATGTTGTTTTTCTGGGCTATCCTAATTGGTGGGGCGATATGCCCATGCCAGTGCATACTTTTATGGAAAGTTTTGATTTGTCCAATAAAGAAGTGCATCATTTTTGTACGCACGAAGGTTCTGGCGGCGTGCTGGACGGTTTTGCAATTTACGGACATATTGCTCAAAACAACAAATCGGAATCTGATAAAAAATTGACTCAATGGCTGGCAGAATTAGGTTATTAATAACAAGGACAACGCAAATGAACACTATAAATAGACTAACGGTAGAACTGGCAATAATAGGCTTTTTCGTATCAGTAATCGCACTGATAGTGTACATCGTATTCGGCGAATTGGGGATTTAGGCAAAATTACACTCGGCGTTTATTCTTGTATAAACCCGCCGACTTGCATTTTCCATAAATTTGCATAGACGCCTTTCTTGCGTAATAATGAATTGTGTGTGCCTGATTCTATGATTTTGCCTTTATCAAGAACTACTATTTTATCCATGTTGCGCAATGTTGATAATCTGTGGGCGATTGCGATTGTTGTGCGACCATGTGCCAATTTTTCAAATGAATTTTGAATCGATATTTCTGTTTCGCTGTCCAGTGCAGATGTGGCTTCGTCCAAAATAAGAATAGGCGAATCTTTCAAAAATGCGCGCGCAATTGCAATGCGTTGACGTTGACCACCAGATAATTTAATTCCACGATCGCCAACAATCGAGTCATATTTTTTATCTGTCGCATTTATGAATTTATCAGCCGCTGCTTGACGCGCAGTTTTGCGGATTTCTGAATCTGTTGCATCAGGTTTGCCGTATGCAATGTTTTCGCGCAGTGTACGATTAAACATCATTGGGTCTTGCGGAATAAAAGATATTGCACTACGTAGAGAACTTTGTGTAACAGTTTTAATATCTTGACCATCAATCAATATTTGTCCGTGCGTTGGGTCATACAAACGCATTAGCAAATTCACCAATGTAGTTTTGCCTGCGCCAGATGTGCCAACCAAACCAACGTGTTCACCAGGTTTTATTGTTAAATTCAAATCACGCAAAACATATCTTTTGTTGTATTTAAAAGACACATTTCTGAATTCTATTTTGGCGGCGGACACGATTAAATCTGTGGCATCGGGCGCATCAGTAATTGTTATTGGTTTATTTAATTCTTTATATGATTGTCGCGCAGAACTGATGGCATCAATCAGACTTGGAATTGTTCTGCCGATATGATTTATATTACCTTGAACCATATTATATACTGCCAATGTAAAGACGATTTCGCTGACCTTGATATTGCCATTAATAAATAATACCAGCATTAAAATCAAAACTACGCCGTACAATGCGTCCCATACAAACATTGGTACAACCCACATCAATTGACGTAATCTGGACGATTTAAGATTGGCTTTCAGATTTTTTACACGCATCGGTTCCAAATAATCGTGTTCGTGTTTATTGCCATTGAACAATTTAACAATAGAAAACCCAGATAAAGAATCAATCAAATGACCAGATAAATGTGATGAAGATGCCGATGCGGCTTGTGATGCGCGTGATACATATTTCATTGTACTTAATGAATAAACAAGTCTGAATATAAAAGAACCCAACAACACCAATGAAACGTATGTGTTTATCTGTAAAACCAAACCGACGTTTAATATGATTACGCCAAGTGTTGATATGATTGTAGTAATCTCGTATGTTCTCTGAAATCCTTCGATTATATAATTTATTTGGCTGTTTATCTTGCCAGGGATAGTATTATTATAAAAAGTTATAGATTGGCGGTGTACATAGTTGGTTAACACAGTGCTGATTTCTTTGCGTGCCCGGGGCATCCAATGCGCCGACATACGTTCTGTAATAGCCCTGATTATATCAAGTACTAAAAATACACCGATAATTAAAAGGATTGTATGCAAGCCGTATTCAAAAAAGTCGTGTCCAACAATGCCATTTTCAAACAGTGCGACAACTTTGCGTTGTGACATTGGCCACCATGTTGAATCTATAATATCGTTAAATATGGACAAAATTGCCCAAAACACTATAAAGCCTAATAAACCTTTGCTGATATATTTGAGGTAAAATCGGAATAAAGACCTAGGTAAAGTTTGTTGTTTGCCTGCCGTCTCGTTTTCTTTCATGGTTTGCCCCTGAGCCTAGAAATTATATGTAATTGCGGCGCCGTAAAATGCGTAGGAGTGGTTATCTCTGTCTGTGTTCGCGTTAGAAAAATGCTGCATATATAATTCTGTGCCAATGCGGTCTGTTATGTGATAGCCCAATGATAATTTGAACTGGAACAACAGTTTTGAACCAATGCGGTCGTTTTGTTGAACCTGTAATCCAACACCTGCGCCGGCAGCAAAATATAAATCATTCCAACAGAGCAAGGCAATATCTTCGGACAGATAGCCAATAGGAATCGAGAAATCTTGCCATTTCCAGCCGTATCTTGAACCCATGCCGACCGTTTGCGCAATGTTTATAGATTGACGCGCAGGCAAGCGAAAGAAAGTTGTCGGTTGTGAATATTGCAAATGAAAAATATAAAACGGCACAAATTGTGATGGTGGCGCAATTATAAAGCCGCCATTGACGCCTTGACCCACATCAAACAAGATTTGGTTTTCATATTCGCCGGTGAACGGATTCCATTCTGCGCGTGCAGATGGCATAAACAACACTAAAAACAAAAGGGCAAATATCTTTTTCATGTCCTGATATTATACCACATACACACACCAGATTACAAATTGTTTATTAGTATTTGTCAGGTGGCGGGCGATTTTATTCTTGATTTTTGATGTGTGTGCCTTATAATTGCCAGAAATTGCCCTAATAGTCTAGTGGTAAAACACGTCCTTGGTAAGGACGAGTCGCAAGTCCGATTCTTGCTTAGGGCACCATGAAATTAATAAATTCGCCTGCGGTGTGCAGGCGTTTTTTGTCTTGAATATGATAAATTTTGTTCTATAATGTCGGCATATATGACGAATGTCTGTGATGATATGACTGACAACCATGGAATAGACACGCGCCAAGTATTCGAGTTATAAGCCAGGGTGGCACCGCGCATATACTTGCGCCCCTGAGGTTCAAAGAATTATGGGTGCCAAATTTTTTTTGTGCGCCCAGAAAACAAAAGGGCGAAAAAATGCAATCGTTAAAATCTAAATACAGAACACATACTTGTGGCGAATTGAATGCGTCAAATGTGGGTCAAACTGTGACATTGGCGGGCTGGGTTCATCGCAAACGCGACCACGGCGCGTTGTTGTTTATTGATTTGCGTGATAATTATGGCATTACGCAATGTGTGTTTGACGGCGGTAATGAAGAACTGGAAAAAGTCCGACCAGAATCTGTGATTCAAATCACAGGTACGGTGGTCGCGCGCGATAAAGACGCAATAAATGACAAAATTCCAACTGGCGAAATTGAAATTAAATCTGATAAATTTAATGTTCTGACCACCGCCGAAGTTTTGCCGTTCCAAGTCTTTGGCGATGACGAAACCAGTGAAGAATTGCGATATAAATACAGATTCTTGGATTTGCGGCGCGAAAAGTTGCACAAGAATATTTTAATGCGCAACAAAATGATTAAATGGTTGCGTGACAAGATGTGGGAACTGGGTTTTTCAGAATTCCAAACACCTATTTTAACCGCAGACAGTCCCGAAGGCGCGCGCGCGTTCTTGGTGCCGTCACGGTTGCACCATGGTGAATTTTATGCGTTGCCACAGGCGCCACAGATTTTCAAACAGTTGATTCAGATTTCTGGATTTGACCGCTATTTCCAAATTGCGCCGTGCTTTCGTGATGAAGACTTGCGTGCCGACAGATTGTTGGAATTTTATCAACTGGATTTAGAAATGTCTTTTGTTGATTTGCCAGATATTCAGGCGGTGGGCGAACAAGTTATCCCAGAAATGGTGCGTCAATTTGCGCCTGATGCAAATGTGTATCCAGAAATTCCGCATATATCGTTTGATGACGCGATGTTGAAATATGGCACAGATAAACCTGATATGCGCAACCCAATTTTGATTTCTGATGTAACAGAAATTTTCCGTGGGTCTGATTTTGGAATCTTTGCAAATGCAATTGAAAATGGCGCGGTGGTGCGCGCAGTGCCTGCGCCAAACAGCGCAGATAAACCACGTTCTTGGTTTGATAAATTGGGCGAATATGCAACCAAAGAATTAGGATTGGCAGGCTTGGGTTATATCGTCTTTGCAGATGAAGCCAAAGGGCCTGTTGCAAAAAAACTGGATTCTGGGCGGATTGCAAAACTGCGTGAAATTTCGGGCGACAATTCATCGTTGTTCTTTATTTGCGATAATGTTGATGCCGCATCGCGTGCCGCAGGCAAATTGCGCAATAAATTGGGCGCAGATTTAGGTTTAGTAAAACCGCGCGATTTTGCGTTCTGTTGGGTTGATAATTTCCCGTTCTTTGAACCAGACCCAGAACGCGATGGCGCACCTGCATTTACGCACAACCCGTTTTCGTATCCGTTGGCAACATTGGAAGAATTAAATACGCGCGACCCATTTACCATCAAGGCAGCGCAATTTGATATGGTTATGAACGGGCTGGAAATTTGCAGTGGTGGATTACGCAACTTTAACCCAGATGTTATGAAAAAATGTTTTGAAATCGCAGGCTATCCGATGGAGGCTGTGGAACAAAACTTTGGCGGTCTGTATACTGCGTTTCAATATGGCGCACCACCGCACGGCGGATGTGCGTTTGGTGTTGACCGATTGGTGTCCGAAATTGTCGGCAATGGCGATGCGGTGCGTGAAATTGTCGCTTTCCCCGCAAACCAACGCGGACAAGATTTGCTGATGGGCAGCCCCAGTCCTGTGTCTGAAAAGCAATTACGCGAAGTGCATATTCAAGTGCGCAAGAAAGGTTAATTGTAAATATGGACAGAAAAAAACACCCGTTTTGGCGGGTGTTTTTTTTATCAGAATTTATTATGTGATTTTACAAAATCGCGCATAAATGTTGGGTCAAAATTAGCCATAATTTCGGTCAAAGAATAACTGCGTCTGTTATCGGGATAAACAACCAGTTTCAATGGCGCAGGCGCAGGTGATGTGCCACGCAACACCATATCAAGACGCGC
>CANQCM010000064.1 GCA_947589625.1 uncultured Alphaproteobacteria bacterium | reverse complement strand
GCGCGCGAAACAATCGCGTCACTGCAATCACAATATGCGACCCAAACAGGCGTTCATACACTGAAAATAAAATACAATAATATCTTGGGTTATTTTATTGAAGTCCCGTCCATTCGTGCAGATAATCTAATGCGCCCAGAATCAGGATTTATACATCGGCAAACAATGTCTGGGAACATGCGATTTACCACACCGCAACTGATTGATTTAGATAACAATGTGCGCAGTGCCGCCGAACGCGCAGCAGGCATCGAGGCACAAATTGTATCTGATTTCATAAACCAGATTCGCGAAATTTCAGACGACATTTTGAATACGGCCGATTTATTCGCAGATTTAGATGTTTTCTATGCGCTGGCGGTATGTGCGCAAAAGTATTCTTGGGTGCGACCAGAAATCACAAATGATATTTCTTTTGATGTTGTTGGTGGGCGTCACCCTGTGATTGAATATGTATTGCGCGCGCGTGGTGATAATTTTGTGAAAAATGATTGTAACCTAGATGTTAAATCTATCGCGTTATTGACAGGCCCTAATATGGCAGGTAAATCAACATATCTGCGCCAAAATGCGTTGTTGGTTGTGTTGGCGCATCTGGGGTCATTTGTGCCAGCCACGCGCGCAACCATTGGCATTTGCGACCAGTTATTTTCACGCGTGGGCGCGTCTGATAATCTGGCGGCAGGTCAATCAACATTTATGGTTGAAATGACAGAAACTGCAAACATATTGCGCCGCGCAACAAAACAATCTTTTATAATTTTTGATGAAATAGGGCGCGGTACTGCGACATATGACGGTATGGCAATTGCACAGGCGGTGTTAGAATATCTGAATCAATTACAGCCGCGCGCACTGTTTGCAACGCATTATCATGAATTGACGGCATTGGTGGGTGATGCGCCTGATAAATTATCAGATGTCAGTTGCCTGACCATTGATGTGCGCGAACATAATAACGAAATTATATTTATGCATAAAATAGTTGCAGGTGTTGCCAGCCGTTCTTATGGTATTCATGTCGCAAAAATGGCAGGTATGCCCGAATCTGTTGTCGCGCGGGCTCAGGCGGTGCTGGATAATCTGGAATCCAATGGTGCGCCATGCGCCGCGGCGCAATCAATTTCGCCCAGTACGCATAAAACCACCAAGGTTGCGCAACCAAATAACACACAACAATTAAATCTGTTTGTATAAAATTGAATTCAGGTTGGATTATTCTTGATAAAGATTCTGGTTTATTTTCGCGCAGTGCTGCCGCGCGCGTTGCGCGAATATTTGGTGTAAAAAAATTTGGTCATATTGGCACACTGGACCCGATGGCGTCTGGCGTTTTGCCAGTTGCGCTGGGGCATGCAACGAAAATGATTCCTTTCCTAGAAGATAAAAGCACCGAAAAAGAATATTTGTTTTCGTGCGTCTTTGGGGCTGAAACCGATTCGCTGGACATAACAGGCACAGAAATAAACCGTAATGATGTTATACCAGCTGTTTCAGATATTCAGCGCGTTATATCGGCAATGCATGGTTCTGTTTTACAAACGCCGCCTGCATTCAGTGCTGTGCATATTAACGGGCGACGGGCGTACGAAATCGCGCGCAAGGGAGATGTGCCAGATATTCCGCCACGGCAAATAAATATATATGCGCTGGAATTGCTGTCGGTGCAAGACGGTGTTTATAATTTTCGTGTGGTGTGTTCGCGTGGCACATATGTTCGGGCAATTGCGCGTGATATTGCGCATGCGTGCGGCGCGTATGCCACAGTGAATATGATACGGCGAATAAAGACAAACGGTTTTGAAATAAAAAATGCGGTAAAACTTGATTTTCTGGAAAATCTGGTTAATAATGGTGGCGATTTCAAGGAATTCTTGAAACCAATTGATACAGGACTGGGGGGCATTCCAGTTCTGAATCTGGCTGATAAATTTGCTGTGTTATATCGGCATGGTGGGTTTATCAATGTTGGTTGTGATGACGGGTTGCGCCGCGTATATGTTGGTGATGAATTTATCGGCATTGGCGATGTGCAGAACGGTGTTTTGCAACCGAAACGAACAATATAAAAAAAGGAAAATATAATGTCCGTTACAAAAGAAAAAAAGTCTGAATTGATTCAGGCATATAAAACATCAGATAAAGACAACGGCGGCAGTGCAGCGTCCCAAGTTGCTGTTTTGACCGAACGTATTCGCAATTTGACCGAACATATGAAGGCGAATCACAAAGATGAACATTCAAAACGCGGTCTGTTATTGATGGTAAATCGCCGTAAAAAATTGTTGGCGTACATCAAAAAAAGAAGTGTATCTGAATACGAAGAACTGATTAAAAAATTAGGTCTGCGTAAATAAAAAAAGCCCGTCAATATGACGGGTTTTTATTTAATTTAATATTTGCAATAAAACAAATATGCTTTATACTTGGCAGGTGCGAAGGAGAAATTGTTCATTTTTGCATTTGATGCACAGAATGCAAGAACGAATGATTTTTCTTCGCATTGTAAATAACTAACAAAATGGAGAAAAAAACATGTTATTTGGTTTATTTAATAAAGACGATAAAAAAGTCTTGAATAATCCAGTTGCTGTTGAAATCCCGTATGGTGATACAACATTGCGTCTGGAAACAGGTCGTATGGCAAAACAGGCAAATGGTGCAGTTTTGGCAACGATGGGTGAAACAATGGTTCTGGCAACAGTATGCGCAGAAAAAACAGCAGTAGAAGGACAAGATTTCTTTCCGCTGACCGTTGATTACCAAGAAAAATTCGCGTCTGCAGGTCGTATTCCTGGGTCGCGTGACCGCCGTGAAGGCAAGGCGTCAACAGGCGAAACATTAATCGCGCGTTTGATTGACCGCCCGATTCGTCCGTTATTTCCTGAAACATTCAAAAATAAAGTTCAAATTATCGCGCAGGTGTTTTCTTATGACAAGAAAAACCAGCCTGATATTTTGGCGATGATTGCGTCCAGTGCTGCGCTGGCATTGTCTGGTGTTCCTTTCCAAGGCCCAATTGGTGCCGCGCGTGTTGGGTATATGGACGGAAAATATATATTAAATCCGTCTAAAAAAATGTGCGAAGAATCTGAAATGGATTTGGTCGTTGCCGCAACCAAAGACGGTGTGTTAATGGTTGAATCTGAAATCGGCGAATTGGACGAAGCAACCACATTAGGCGCGGTTAAATTCGGTTTTGACGCGCAACAAGATGTTATTCGCGCAATTAACGAATTGACTGAAAAAGCTGGCAAAGAACGTTGGGCTGTGCCTGAATTGTCGCCAGAATATGTTGCAATGCAATCTGATTTTGAATCTTTTGCAGGTCAAATAGAATCGGCATTACAAATCAAAGAAAAATTAAATCGTCTGGAAACATTGGGCGAAATTCATGCCGCAGCCAAGGCACGTATTCCAGAACTGTTCCCAGAAACATCAACTGCCGCATCTACATTAGAATCATGGGCAGATGAAATTGTTGAAAATCTGACAGCGCGTATCATGCGTGGCAATATTTTGGCTGGCAAACCGCGTATTGACGGTCGTGATAATAAAACAGTGCGCCCAATTGAAATTGAATTAGGTGTGTTGCCACGCGCACACGGGTCTGCATTATTTACCCGTGGTGAAACACAGGCATTGGTTTCATTGACATTGGGCGGCGGCAAAGACGCATTGCCAATAGAATCACTGGACGGTACCGAAGAAAAAGATTTCATATTGAATTATAATTTCCCAGGCTATTCTGTTGGTGAAGCCAAAGGTTTGAAATCGCCTGGGCGTCGTGAAATCGGTCATGGTAATTTGGCATGGCGCGCATTGCACCCGATGGTTCCAGCACGCAGCGAATTTGACTATGTAATTCGTGTTGTGTCTGATATTTTGGAATCAAATGGTTCGTCGTCAATGGCGACAACATGTGGCGCAACATTGGCAATGATGGACGGCGGTGTGCCATTAAAACGTCCTGTGGCAGGTATCGCAATGGGTCTGATTAAAGAAGGCGATGATTACGCCATTTTGACAGATATTCTGGGTGATGAAGACCACTTGGGCGATATGGATTTCAAAGTAACAGGTACTGATCACGGTATTACTGCACTGCAGATGGATATTAAAATCACATCTATTACTTTTGAAATTATGGAACACGCGTTGGCACAGGCACGCGATGGCCGTATGCACATTTTAGGCAAGATTGAAAAAGCAATCAAAGCCCCACGCAGTGCGGTTTCGCAATATGCGCCACAAATGTACACAATGAAAATCAATCCAGACAATGTTCGTGATGTTATCGGCAAAGGTGGCAGTGTAATCCAAGCGCTGACCCGTGAAACAAACACAACAATTGATTTAGAAGATGACGGCACGGTCAAGATTCTGGCAACATGTAAAGAAGATGCAGACGAGGCAATCAAACGTATCAAAGACATTGTTGCAGAACCAGAAATTGGCGTCATTTATTCTGGCGTTGTGTCTGGGGTCAAAAATTTCGGTCTGTTTGTAAAAATCTTGAACGGTTTTGAATCTATGGTTCATATTTCTGAAATCACAGGTGAAAGAATCGCCAAGATTGAAGACACCAAAATCAAAGAAGGCGACAAGGTTTTTGTTCGCTATATGGGTGCAGACAAACGCGGTAAAACCCGTATGTCTATGGTCGGCATTGACCAAAAAACAGGTGCTGAAATCAAGGCATAATGTTGTAAATGGGGTGTCGGTATGGCACCCCAATATAATAAAAAAGGACGGAAAATGGATATGGAATCACTAATGGCACAGGCGTCTGAATTACAGACAAAAATTGGTGCCGCCCAAGAAAAATTATCACAAATGCATATCAAAGGCTTGTCTGAAAACGGCGCGTGCATTGTTGATATGACGGGCAAATATGATGTTGTGTCGTTGCAAATAGATGACGCGTTGATGTCGCGCGGCCCAGATGGGGTGTCGGCGGCTGTTTTGGCAGCATTAAATGACGCAAAAGCCAAGGCAGATGTTATAATTGACCGTGTTATGAGTGATGCAACCGCTGGTATGCCAATGCCAGAATAAAAATCTGGACAAAGCAAAATAAATAGCATATTATCTATGCGCAAATGGGTGTTTAGCTCAGTTGGCTAGAGCATCTGCTTTACACGCAGAGGGTCAGGAGTTCAAGTCTCTTAACACCCACCAATATTTATACCGCCCATCGGGCGGTTTTTTTATTCACTTTATAAAATCAATCGTGTATATTTGTCTTGGATTCACAGGGAATTGTGGATTCGGGGACTTAGAACATCCCGCAAACAAGTACGGCGCAATTGCGCATGTAATTCAGTTGGCGTATTTTGCGCCGTTTTCCGACTGTATATTTGGTCGGGGCTTCGTACATCATAAGGCATCGCCAAAACTGTACGAGGGCATTTTACTTGTATGCTTGTTCTAAAACCCCGACCACCATTTCTTGGTGGTTTTTTACGAGACTAAGGAACAAGTTATGAAAATATCAGTCATTATACCTGCATACAATTGCGAAAAATATATCGCGCAAACATTGGATTGTATTCGCACACAGACATTTCCATCGCGTGAACTAGAGGTTTTGGTTGCCCTGGACGCGCCCACAGATAATACGGCACAAGTGGTGAAAGACTATGCGTCAAAATGGCAAGATTTTAATTTGCGTATTATTGAACTGGAAAAAAACAGTGGCTCATCTGTGGCGCGAAATTCAGCACTTGCAATCGCGCGTGGCGATTATATTCATTTCATGGACGCAGACGATATTATAAACACCCGATTTTACGAATCGTTATACAATGCCGTAAAAAATACTGGTGCAGATGTTTCGGTGGCATCATTTATTCACGAAAGATATTCGCATGACAG
>CANQCM010000063.1 GCA_947589625.1 uncultured Alphaproteobacteria bacterium | reverse complement strand
TTCTTGGTCGCAGACCCACGCACAGGCAAAAATCTGGCAGAATATTTATCTGGAATAAAAAATCGTGCAACCGTATCTGGATTGGGTATGGACGTCGGTATGGATTTAAACAGCGAACAAACACTGGACCAATCAAAACCATTTTTAACCCAACGCAAATATGCATTACTTTCTACACGGTATACAAAACCAGTGGTTCTGTTCCGTGCCGCCGTTTGGGGCAGTGGTTTCCACAGTGTGAAATCGCATAATTTCCATATTGATAAAAACCTGTATCTGTTGCATTTTGGTGGCGCAGATCTAGAAATGATAAAATCAAAAATGGGCGACCGTGGCGATTCTTGGTCGCATCATTTGAAAAAGCGCGCCCGTACAATTGATATAATAACGCGTGCGAAAAAACGCAACCACAGCATGTTTATTGCGCGCGTAATGCAAACATTTATGCGCCCGATTTACGATTGGAATAAACCTGCAATGATGGGATTAAAATGGGTCGCAACAATCCCACCCAGATTTACCAACACCAACATTTAACGCACAGATTTAATCAAATTTTCTATTTGCGGCGTAATGTTTTTTATATCAAACCGATCAAGTGATTGATTCAATGCGCGTGCGGTGGGTTTCTTGAATTGACCGCGCCAAACATTCATCATGCATTTTGCCAATGCGTCTGCGTCACCAGATGGATACAGTTGCCCCAGTTTTCCATCGCATAAAATTTCACGCGGGCCATTTGGACAATTGGACGCAATATTTTGCACAGATAATGCCTGTGCCTCTATTAATACAATTGCCAGTCCTTCGTTATAACTGGACAAAATATTCGCGCATGCGCCACCCATTATGCCAAATGGATTTTTCATTGCGCCCATAAATATGATATTGTTGCCTTGGCCTAATGATTTTACCAATGTTTCCATTTCGCCCTTTAATGCGCCATCGCCAACAATTATTAATTTCACATCTGGATTATTGGCGCACTGCATAAATTTATCAAATGCGCGAATGACGGTTGCAATATCTTTGTCCGCACTGATGCGCGATACACACGAAAAATAATTGCCATCAAAGCGCGCGGCGTTTTCCGCCATTTTACGAATTTGGGCAACATCAATCGGGTTATAAATATGTGTTATTTTATTTTTTATATCTGGATATTTATTTCCAACATCGGACACAAAATCACATGTCAAAGACACAATTTTATCATAACCGTACACAAACCGCACCCAGCCTTCTTGTATAAACCGCCGTGATGATGAATGCCACCATGCAATTTTTGGTGCATTAAATTTTTTTAATTCGTTCGCAAAGCCAAAATCATAAAAGTCAATAAACACATCAATGTCTGAAAATTTTTTATTATTTAACATCGCACGCCGTGCGCCACGATATACATCACGCATTGCATGCTTAATCAATCGCCACAGAAAAAAATGTGGCATACGCGTGCCTAAAAATTTACTTGGGTACAATGCAAATGTTTTAATTTCTGGACGTGCGCGGAACCATTCAATATAAACTGGTTCTGATATATTTACATATGTTAATAATGTAATATCGTATTTCCCAGTCGCAATCAATGCGTCCGCAATTCTGCAAAATACAGATTCCGCACCGCCAACCTGCATATCGCGCATACAGAAAGCAATTTTAATTTTTTTCGTTTTTGGCATTGATAAATTCCATTATTTCATTTTGCAATTTTTGCCATTTTCTTGTGGGCGGATTACTTAATACACCGCACGATACTAAATCTGCAAATTCTTGTCGTGCCACATTCATGTCGGCATCATTATCAATATATTTTATTTTGCGCCATGCCCAT
The DNA here is from genome assembly GCA_947589625.1 of uncultured Alphaproteobacteria bacterium. Taxonomy (GTDB): domain Bacteria; phylum Pseudomonadota; class Alphaproteobacteria; order Rs-D84; family Rs-D84; genus Enterousia. The sequence goes on along the minus strand of CANQCM010000063.1, from coordinate 4,139 downwards.
TTAATAAAATACCAACGAAAATTTCTGGACCATTGTTTCATTTGATACGCATTTGCATGCGCAGTGTAATCTGTATACGCCACACGCAACCCAGTACACAGCGATTGCATAATTTTTAATTGTTTCGCAGACAGCACAATTCCGCCAAAATTCGGCACATAAAAATATAACGGTAATGGCGCAATTGTCGTGCGCGGATTTTTCATCATGATAACAGACCACCAAGGAAAATCTTCAAACAAAATGCCTTTGATAAATGGCGTGTCAGCAATCAGTTCGCGCCGATATAAATTTTTCCAAACTTGACAATGTTTAATCAGCCATTTGCGTTTTGGGTTAAACATATTATGTGTGCGTTCGGTCGCATATTGATAAATATCGTTTGTTGTGCGTGTTTTTATTTTTTCAACATTATATTTTTTTCGCATACGCATTGGCACAACTGAATCAGTGTCTAATTTTAATATATGGCGCACCATCAATTGCGGACGATAAATCCTGTCGTATGTAAAAGACACAATGTCTGAATTATCGCGCATCGCCAGATTATACGCAATTTCCAGTGTCTGGGGGTGAATAAAATCATCACTATCCAGATATAAAATATATTTGCCGTTTGCGTACGGCATACCTGCATTACGCGCATCTGATAAACCGCCATTTTCTTTATTTACAATTACAAATCGCGAATCACGCGCTGCATATTCTGCCAGAATTTTATCAGAATTATCAGGGCTGCCGTCATTAACACAAATTGCATTCCAATCTTGAAAAGTCTGATTTAATACACTGTCCAAACAACGTCTCAAATATTTTTCAACCTTGTAAATTGGAATAATTATTGATACTGATGGCATATTTCCCCCATTACATTTTGGCCATTTCGCCTGCGAAAGTGCCAGATTCTGTTTTGTCTGCATACGCACATTTTTGAAAGAACGCGTCCGCCGTCAATTTATCATATAACTTTTTATCAAACGGCTGGTATTTATAAACATGCCAAACTGCATGTGTTGGGTCTTGGTCAATATGTGGCATTTCGGCAAAGTACTTTTTCGCCCGTGGGTCATTTTCAACCAAAGTCTTGAATAGTAATTGGTGCATAAAATAATCAAAAGATTTATTTTCATGTTTCCAATAATCCAAAATCATTGCGCGCCATGCCGCCAGCAAATATGCCCCACGCCGCGACCGAATAAAGCAATTTTGCATATAAGAATATTTCTGACCGACATTACCAACCATAAACACAAAGAAATCTAAATCTGTAATCCATTGCGGAATTGGTGCGGTTGCAAAGTCTGTGGAATCAAACCAGTATCCGCCATGTTCATATAATAATTCAACGCGACAAATATCTGCAAAATGTGCGCGACGAATTTTTCCAGCACGATATTTATCAACAATTTCTTGGGGTAATGTTATATAGTCAAACAAATTGCTGTCGTCCAAGACCACAAGTTCTTGTTTGCAATGACGGCGAATACTGCGAAAACACGCCTTGACAATATCAGGTGCGTTTTCTTCGCCCTGTTGCCAAATAGTATAAATTTTTTCGTTCTTGTCATCTTTGATAACAGGTGTCTCGGGTACTGCGGCTGCCGCAGGCAAATATCTTTTGAAATATTCAGGCGCAACACGACCCAATACATCGCACCGCACAGCACTGCGCACTTCGCGCGGCCGCCAGAACCAATTTAATATGTGCGATTGCACAACAATTTTAGTTAATGCCCATGACCGCGCCAGATTCATATTTGACCCCTTTGGTTTTGTTATTCTTCGGCAACTACTGTATCGGTATCGTCATCAGATGGCCCTGTTGTCATCTCTTCGGCAATGCCCGATGCACGCGCCATAATTTTATCCAGCAATTCTTGCTGGGCATCTGGGTGATCGCGCAACCATTGACGCGCGTTTGCTTCGCCTTGACCGATGCGTTCATTATTGTATGAATAGAAACTGCCTGCCTTTTCAATCAGGTCATATTTCACACCCATATCTAATATTTCACTGATGCGCGAAATGCCTTCGCCATACATAATTTTGAAATCAACAGTGCGAAATGGTGGTGCAACTTTATTTTTCACAATTTTGACACGCGTTTCATTTCCAATGACATTTTCTTTGTCTTTTATTGCACCCGTACGGCGAATATCCAAACGCACAGACGCATAGAACTTTAACGCATTACCGCCAGATGTTGTTTCTGGGTTGCCAAACATCACGCCAATTTTCATACGAATTTGATTGATAAATATCAGCAAAGTATTACTGCGCGAAACAGAACCTGCCAATTTTTTCAAACTCTGCGACATCAACCGCGCTGTTGTTCCAACAAAAGAATCACCAATATTGCCTTCTAATTCTGCCTTGGGTACCAGTGCCGCCACAGAATCAATCACCACAACATCAACCGCGCCAGATTTAATCAAGGTATCAGCAATTTCTAATGCCTGTTCGCCTGAATCAGGTTGCGATATAATCAAGTTTGCAACATCAACACCTAACTTTTTCGCATACGATGGGTCCAGTGCGTTTTCTGCGTCAATATACGCGCATGTGCCACCTTTCTTTTGAGCTTCGGCAACCGCATGCAATGCCAATGTTGTTTTACCAGAACTTTCTGGCCCATAAATTTCAACAATACGACCACGCGGATATCCACCAATCCCCAGCGCAATATCCAACCCCAGCGATCCTGATGAAATCGCCTCTATATTCTGTTGCGACCCATCGCCCATTTTCATAATTGCTTCTTTACCAAATTGTTTTTGAATTTGCGCCAGCGCTGATTCCAATGCAGGATTTTTTACCTGTGCGCTTTTTTCTGTTGCGACTTCTTTCTTTGCCATTTTGTCCCCTTTTCTTGATAAGAAAATCATACACAGAATTCAGCCACCACGCAACGAAATAATTTATTGCGCCGCCCTATTCTTTTATTGACAAAATCGCAGAAATCGCGCCGATTGTTGCCGTCACAAACCACACCGATGATGTTGTGCCAAATGCCCAAATACAGCCAGCCGCCAATACAGGTGCGACAATATTTGGCAAATTGACACTGGTGCGAAACACACCATAAAATCGTGATTGTTCGGTTTTCTTGGTATTATCAAAGAACATCAAATCATGCACAGATTCCATTAACGCCCCAGAAATCTGCCATAAAACAAATATCGCCAATAACGCGATGCCGTGTGTAAATGTTGCAAACACAGACAATATTGCAAATGACGCGAACCCAGAAAACAGCCATACACGCTTGCCATACTGGCGGACAAGACGCGCCATAGGCTCGGTCAAAATCAAATATGGAATAATACCCAATGTCAAAACCCAACCAAGTGCAGTTTTTGTAAATCCGTTTTCAATAACCGCAATTGGCACATATAAATATCGCATTGCGCGCAGCGAATAAAACCCGAAATTTACCGCATACGCACGCAACATGCCACTTTTCGCATAGAACGCGCGCGCATTGCGCCACAGTGCGCGAAATGTTCGGCGCGGATTAATGGGACGGATTTTTTTATCTTGTTGTACAATGCGAAAATATTTGAAGAATGCCCAGCCTGCCAAATAAACCAGACCTGCGCCCATGAACGCGGCGCGATTTCCATAAATGCCTGCAATCCACATTGCGATTGTAGGTGCAACCAGTGCGCCGATATTTGTCCATAAATGATACCGCGAATTCAATCGCGCCATACCAATGCGACCCGCGAAATCAGACATAAACAGTGGAATTAAAACCTGTGTCAAAGTAATCGCAATACCAGACGCAAAATCCAGAACAATAAATGTTCGCGGCATAATTGAAAAAGCCATCATTGCATAGCACGCCGCCAACATCAAAATAGAAAAATAAAACACACGCACCTTGGTAAACATACGCAAGATTTCATTTGCGAACAGACCTGCAATCATACAAAAAGAGGCATATATTCCAGAATAAATACCAACGATGGCAGAACTGTTAAAAATGCTTAAAATAACCAGCGAATAAACCGCGTTATAAATGCCGTCTGCCAGACCAGTAAATAACCCAAGGTTTGCAAGAGAAAACCCACTGATTGATTTGCGCATAGAAACATATTTATCACGTGCCATAGTACGGCAGATTATATCACATTTTT
>CANQCM010000062.1 GCA_947589625.1 uncultured Alphaproteobacteria bacterium | reverse complement strand
CGCCAGCATGATAAAATCATTTAATTGTCGTGAATCTGAAAAAATATTTCATGGTCAGCGTTCTAAAAAATTTCCAACCGATATTCAACGACGCGCATTTCAGAAACTGGTCATGTTGGACGCGGCGGAATCAGTTGAAGATTTGCGCGTTCCGCCATCAAATATGCTGGAAACACTGTCTGGTAATCGCAAGGGTCAATGGTCTATTCGCGTCAATCACAAATACAGAATCTGTTTTGTATGGGACGAAAACTCGGCACACAATGTTGAAATTGTGGAATATCATTAATTAAACCTTGATTTTATTTATTATGTATTATATAATACATACAAACAGGAGACAATTATGTCTAAATATATTGATATTGACCATGTTGGTACACTTTTATATCAAGAATTTATGGAACCTTTGGGTTTGTCCATGAACGCACTGGCGCGCGCAATTGGGGTGCCTGCAAATTATATACACGGAATTGTACATGGTACGCGTGGTATTTCTGCAGAAATGGATTTGCGTCTGACGCGATATTTCGGTTTATCCCAAGGATATTTTTTACGCATTCAGACACATTATGAAATGGTGTTGGCTGCACGCAATATAACAGACACAGAATTATCAAGAATCATTCCGATAAATACCAATGTGCCCCGCCCCACAAACGTTGTCGCGGCATAATATAAATAAAAAAAATGTAAAGTAATCGGATTTCTAATAAAAAAACCGTGGTGCGGGCGAAGGGAATCGAACCCTCGTCTTCAGCTTGGGAAGCTGACGTGCTGCCATTATACCACGCCCGCAGATGAAACTGATGTTATACAAGCCTGCGCCAAAATTCAAGTATTTTTGTATTATTATTTGACTTTTGTAAAAAATTCGGCATAATATCTGTGCAATTCCCAAAGATTGCCATCATTATAAACCCCAGTACGCGGCATGCGTGTGGAACATCAACCGACAAGTTTTTGTCTTTGATGATGGTCGTTTTTGGCATATAAAACTTATTAAAATGGAGCATATATAAAATGGCAACTGTTATCAGATTGGCACGTTATGGCGCGAAAAAACGCCCTTATTATCATGTTGTTGTTACAGATTCACGCAATGCGCGTAATTCTGGCAGTATCCTAGAGGTTGTTGGTAAATACAATCCTATGTTGGCACGCGATGACGAAAAACGCGTCGTTTTGAAAATAGACGAAATCAAAGCATGGATGGCAAAAGGCGCAAAACCGTCTGACCGCGTGTATAAATTCTTGGTCAAGGCTGGGTTAGTTGCGGCAAAGCCAATTCCAAAACAAACTAAAAAACATCTGCAATCTGAAAAGACACAAATGAAAATCAAAGATAAAGCAGATAAATTGGCAAAAATAGCCGAAGAAAAAGCTGCTGCAGAAGCAGCCGCCAAGGCAGCTGCCGCGGCACCTGCAGAAGAAGCGCCAGCAGAACAAGAAGCAACCAACAGCGAGGCTGCTGCTGAATAATGAACGCGCATAATAATATGTCTGTTCGCCAAAGAATGGAATACGCAACTGCACGAGAATTGGGAAACGTGTTCCGTTCTTTGTTTTTTTCCAGCAAACATTTACGCGAAATTTTATGGCACAGTTATTATACCGCAATACCTCAAATGGTTACATACATGCGTATAAATCATTTGAAACCTGTGGAATATATCGGAAAAATAAAAGACATTTTATTACAAAGCGATTTTATAAAGGAAAAAAATATAATGCCATCATGTCCATATGACTGTAAAATTAATTGCGATTTTCAATATCGCGCAGATGAAATCTATTATCAAACACGGGCGGCGATGGAAAACGGTAAAAATCTGGATTTCTTGCAAAATTCTTGGGAATGTCGTATCAAACCAGAATACTGTCCGCGCTTTAACGAATTGCACAACAAACAACGATAAATGACACAAACAACAAAACACATCTTGGTTGGAAAAATTGTCGCAGCCCAAGGAATCCATGGCGATGTGCGCGTTCAAACCTTTACCGCCAGTCCGTTGGATTTCAAAAATCTTGAAATTATTTGTGATAAATTTTCCGCACCTGATTTCAAATTTGTTCGGCTGTTAAATCCGACATCAAGTGTTATTGTTGCGCATATAAAAGGCATAGATGACCGCACAAATGCTGAAAAACTGCGGGGGACAGAACTGTTTATATCGCGCGATGCCCTGCCCGAACCAGATGACGGCGAATACTATCAGGCAGATTTGATTGGATTTGCGGTTGTACGTAATGGCGAAAAAATCGGCACTGTGACGGGATTTCAAAATTTCGGCGCAGGCGACATCATTGAACTGGAAAACGGCGATATGGTGTCTTTTGTTGGCGCAAATGTTGATATACCAACGAAAACAATTTATGTTAAATAAAAAAAGGAAACAAATATGAATTTAGTTTATGATATTGATAAAGAAGCAAGTGTCGCAGAATTTACTGTGGCGGGCGCAAATGGAATTTTTGTAAAAACTCACTGTAAAGTGCCAAACGGCGAAAGATGTTGTAAATGCCCTGTGGAATTGAGTTTATCACGCGCAGTATCAATGCCGTTCAGTGTCAATTTCAACAGCGATGGCGCACGCGAATTAAAAATTAACGCAAATGGCGTGGCGTATATGCTGAATGTAATACGCGGCACATGCGCACAATGCAAATACAATCTATTGAACCCAGTAAAACAACGTTAAATGCATTTCAACATACTGACCATTTTTCCAGAAATGTTTCCTGGCACTTTGGGTGCTGGGGTTGTTGGTCGCGCCCTAGAACGCGGTATTTGGTCGTACAGCACCGTAAATATTCGCGATTTTGCATTAAATAATTATGGCAGTGTTGATGACGAACAATTCGGTGGTGGCGCAGGTATGGTTATGCGGCCCGATGTATTGGGCGGTGCGATAGATTCAATCAAAAACCGTGGCAAAATCATCTATTTTTCGCCACGCGGTGCGCAATTTAACCAAAAAATGGCGCGTGAATTTGCAAACAGCCCAGACGCAACATACACCCTGCTGTGTGGTCGGTATGAAGGAATTGACCAACGAATCATTGATGAATATGATATAACTGAATTGTCCATTGGCGATTATATTTTGTCTGGTGGCGAAATTGCCACGCAAGTTTTTATTGACAGTACGGTTCGCGTGATGGATAATGTACTGGGTGGCGGACAAGAATCTGCCGAAAATGAAAGTTTTGAAATCGGGGGGCTGGAATGGCCGTTATACACCCGCCCGTCAGTATGGCGTGGACGAAATGTCCCAGAAGTCCTGCTGTCTGGTCACCACGGCAACATTGAACGGTGGCGGAAACAACAATCGGACGAAATAACAAAACAAAGACGTCCAGACTTAATAAAGGAAAATGACAAATGAGTATCATTAAAAAAATAGAAGCCGCACAAATTGCAAAATTGGCTGCTGATAAAAAAATCCCTGAATTCAAAGCAGGTGACACTGTCAAAGTACATGTAAAAATTAAAGATGGTGATAAATTCCGTATTCAAATTTTTGAAGGTATCGTTATCGCACGCGATGGCGGAAATGGCAACAATGCGTCATTTACTGTACGCCGCGAATCTTATGGTGTGGGTGTAGAACGCAAGTTCCCATTATACAGCCCTGCAATTGAAAAAATTGAACGGGTTCGCATCGGTCGTGTACGTCGTGCCAAGTTGTTCTTTTTGCGAAACTTGTCTGGTAAAAAGGCACGTATTGTTGAAGATTTGTCTGCAACAACTGCGGCGAAATCTGAAAGCAAATAATCAATCTGCGATTATTCAACACCCACCAATTTGGTGGGTGTTTTTTTTAATGTGAAAATTGGCGAATATTTTGTATGAACGGGTTACGCATCAACACAGGTTTGTAATCTGTTGCTTCAACACAAACATTTATACATGCGTTATGCGGTGTGAAATCATAATCTTGGGTATGAATATGACCATGAAAATTCACAATCGGCAGGCTGTTTCCAAATTCTGGTAACGGTTCGTGTGACAACAACAAAAATCTTTGCGCGTCATACAACGGTGTTGAAAATACCTTGTCAAACCCAGCGTCCAGCCACCAACGTTCAGAATGTCCCCTGTCATGATTGCCCAGAATTAAATATTTTCTGCCGTGCATTTGGCGCAAAATATTGCTGACTTTGGTTTTACTGGCGGCATACATTACATCGCCCAGCCAGATACAAATATCTTGACGCAAAACAACCGTGTTATAATTCTGAATTAATTTGCGATTCATTTCGTCTACATCTTTGAATGGACGATTGCAAAATTTCAATACATTTTCAGAATCAAAATGTGGGTCTGAATAAAGATATGTTGCCATTTTTTACCCCCATTACAGTGTTTTTAGTTTTTTGTTTAATTGTCCCAGATTTTCCATTACCTGATTCCAAGACAATTTATTTTTAGTATAATTTTGGACATATTGTTGATAATCCTTGTCCAAAATTGTCTGAACATTTTCGCACGGCAATAAATTTATATTATGCACATCGTTAATCGGTGGAATATTGCGCGTAGTGTATCGCTGCTGGTATTTTTCAATATCAAACAACATAGGTGCAGTATTTTTTACATCAACCAGATTGTGTATAGCAGCAACATCGTAATAGTGCCGTGAAAATGTCGGGCATGACAGTTTTATATTTGCCCCAATCGCAACAGAGTGCAACGCATAAACCTTGTCCCAAAAAGTCTGTTCATAGCGCGCAGTTGGGATACAACCCATTTCTGTGCCTGTGGAATATGGCACAATTGTGCGATATGTAATTTGTTGCAGGTCATATTTACGCGGAATCATTTCCAAACACACATGTCCCATTTCAGACCCCAGATGCGATTGATACATAATATGCAATGTCGGATAAGACAATTGTGATTCACAATTTTCTAGTATGCGCCAATCGCGGTCAGTCATTATCATAAATCTGTGCGATTGATTGATAGTTTCGTTCAATTTTACTTTGATTTCATCAAAGACCCAATGCTTGAAACGGCTTTTGAATTTGTTTAATGACCGCGGATTGGTATTATCTGGAATATCAATATAATCAGAACACGCTAAATCTAAATCGTGACCATTTCTGCGCAAAATATCATAAGATTTCATTAATGACGCACCGCCAGAAAAAACAAAATTATCAAAGAAATACGGTTCTTCAAACATAGCGGTCAAAATCGCACATTCTACAAAATCGCGCTCGGCAATATGCGGATTTTGACTTGATTGGAATTTTTTCAATATATCATTAGTTATTTTCAGCATATGTTGATTATTGCACACATATTGTCTTTGTCAACTTGTTTTCACATTAAATTTGACTTTGTTTTACATGCAGACTAATATTACCACCATGAAACGAATTATCGCGATTTTATCATTATTGTTGATGTGCAATACCGCAAACGCATATATTAATCGCGGCGTTGCCACTTTGCGCGTTATGGATAAAGCCGCAGGCAAAACGCAGATTCTGCAAATACCTGTGGGGCAAAGCGTTCAATATGAAAAATTAAAAATAATTGTGCGGTCGTGCAAGCAATCTGACCCATTTGATGCTGAAAATTTCTGGGCTTTTGTTGAAATTTACACCGATGATATGGGTCGCATTTTCAGCAATTGGTTTAATCGCAATGAACCAGGTGATAACCCATTACAAAATCCAGACTATGATGTTTGGTTGGCTGGGTGTGAATAATTTTCAAGGGAGGAAACATTATGCGTGGATTAAAAAAAATATTATTGTTTATCGTTGGTATCGCAGTTATCTTGATGGCGATATTTGTGTTCTTTCATGCGCAACGCGCAAATGATTTAGAGGGTGGCAACTTAAAAAATTGGCGGTCTGCATCTGTTGAACGCCGTGCCGCCGCCGTTAAAATTCTGGCAGCAGGCGACACAGATAATGAATTATTGGTCGCGTGTGTTGATAAAATGGCAACTTTGCCAGACAGTGGCGAAATGGCGGTACGCGATGCGGTGTCGTTGTGCTATAC
>CANQCM010000061.1 GCA_947589625.1 uncultured Alphaproteobacteria bacterium | reverse complement strand
GCGCGTTGAACGCGACTCGCAGCAATTTTCATTTTAATTTCTTTCAACATATTATATCCCCTTGGTTAATAGGTTTATATTCCAAATATAATATTTGTCAATTAATTTGTCAAGGGGAATTTAGTGATTAGTGTCAGTGGTTAGGGGTTAGTCAATAGGAGTCGGGCATTCGCCCGACAACATTTATTTACTGGATTGCCACGCTACGCTCGCAATGACAGCAAAAGAGACTAATGACGGTCTTTGAATAGGCTTTTGTGTTGCAATGCTTGGAAAAATATTTTGATTCTAGGTTCTGTCATTGCGAGTGGGTGCGGGACAACGACAGGGCATAAGCCCACGGCGTTGCACGCACCCCGTGGCAATCCAGATAATTAAACTCGTTCGCGCAGCGAACACCTATGTGTCATTCTCGGGCTTGACCCGAGAATCCAGTTTATTAATGCTGTGAGTGCAACGAACACAACCACGCGGGGCAAATGCCCCGCGCCCTAACCACTAACCACTACCCACTAATCACTACTTTACATTAAAAATAAATTCTCATATAATGAAACTGTCGGTGGCGGTTGCCGCTGATGGGGTGTCGAAACCCGTTTCATACGCGTCGGAATATAATTTGAATATGGCGCAGTACGCGCCTGTTTTAATATTACGATGAATAAAACTCCTGAAACCGTTATGGTCAGGAGGGCGCGCGAATATATTGAATAAGCGGCACAATTCGTATGATTGTTTCGAACCTCCTGACCACCAAAAAAAATTGGTGGTTTTTGTTTAACAACAAACATCAGGAGTTAAAAACAATGAATATAAAACTTTTAATTATCTCGTCTGTGGCGTTATATACCACTGCCACAAACGCAAGTTTGCAAGTATCTGCAAGTTCCACCCCTGGGACACAATGTTATTCTGAAAGTTCTGTTTTGACAGTAAAAAGGTGTTATTGTGGTACATCTGGGTGTAAGGGTTCTACAACAAACATTACATCATGCCAAAGCACATACGCAGCGAACAGTAACACATCATGTTCGCTGGGGGTCAAAAACGGTTATAATTATTATTGCGCACCTGCGGTTATATATGCATGCGCATATTGTGGTTTTAGTTCTTCTACATCGAGCTGGAATTTATATAATATGAGCAGATATGTGCTGTCTAGAAATGTTGTTACTTATGATACGACTAATACTAATGAATGCGCATCACCCACAGCAAAAACAGAATATGCGTGTCATGCTGGATATTACACCAATCAAGCGCCATCAGCACAAATGACTTGTGTGAAATGTCCAGATGGCGGCACCAGTGATCATGGAAATCTTGCTATAACAGGGTGTTATATATCAGCAGGTGAAACTTTTTCAGATGATACTGGTTCCGGAACCGTCACAGACAAATGTTCTTATCAGAATTAGTGGGTAGTGTTAGTGATTAGTAGTTGTGTCGCACATTGTGCGACAACATTTATTATGACTGGATTGCCACGCTACGCTCGCAATGACAAGGGACAAGACTAATCACGGTCTTTGAATAGGCTTTTGTGTTGCAATGCTTGGAAAAATATTTTGATTCTAGGTTCTGTTATTGCGCGTTTCGACATAGACCGTCATGAGTCTTGTCCCTTGTCATTGCGAGTGGGTGCGGGTAAACGGCTCGGCGTCAGCCATGGCGTTGCACGCACCCCGTGGCAATCCAGATAATTAAACTCGTTTGCGATAGCGAACCCTTCTATGTCATTCCACGGCTTGACCGTGGAATCCAGTCATTATTAAACTCGTTCGCGACAGCGAACACAACCACGCGGGGCAAATGCCCCGCGCCCTAATCACTAACAACTAACCCCTAATCACTTTTTTACTTTGAGTATCGGGAGTATGCCGAACAAGTAAACCCTGTTGTTTTTGATTCTAGATATTGTTATACAATGTAAAAATTTTGTCGTGGTATATTCTTGATAATGTTCTATTTTTATCAAGGTCATATTCGTCCACGGCAGGCAATATCTATCCGCGCTGATTATGACTTTTTTGGTGTCAATTTTGTCTAATGGCGTATCGTGTTTGTGGTGTAACCAGTAAAGAATTTCTGGTCTACACCAACTCCCCCCCCCACCAATGTATTGTATGAGTGCCGGTTTTTATGCATTTCGGGTCAAATTTTTCATAAAATCGGAAAGGTATAAAAACGCCTTCGGGATACAAATGAATATCTGGGTATTTTATTATTTTTTGTTTGGATTTTTTCGGATAGGGCGCGGTTTTATACAGTGCATGAAACGCATGCTCAAATATTTGTGGCATTGTATAGATTGGTAAATTCCAGATATCTTGGCTATAAAAATCTAGAATAAATTTTAATAACTTGTTTCCTTGCTGGGCGCCTAGTATAGCCGGCTCGACATAATCGCCTTTGCCGTCTGTGGCATTGTCTTGAATGCCCACGAATGCAGGGTCAGATAAAAATTTATCTAATGGTTTTATAGTGCTGACATCTGTGTCTAAATAAATACCGCCATTTGCGTATAATACTTTTATGCGAACATAATCTGCAACATATGCCCACATGTGTTGGTCATAGACCGCCTTGAACCATTTATTAGTTTGTAATTCTTTTTGAAAATCAAAATATTTTTTGCTGTCTTCGTTTATTTCTATGATTTCATAGTCAGGACATGCTGTGCGCCATGTTTGTATACAAGCCAAAACATCACGCTTTTTTGGATCGTTAACACCCCAAACATAAAATATGCGTTTTGGTATAGTGTTCTTTTTCTGGGTGATTTCCATCAGATGTCCTTTTGGTTGAATACGCCTTGTGGAGTTTTTAATGCCATCGCGCAACGCGCGACACCAATATTAACCACTAAAAAATTACACCCACCAATTCAGTGGGGTGAATTTTGGCGCGCCCAGAAGGATTCCCTCGCACGACACATAAATGTGTCGGCTGTGGGGCAACCGTAACGATTTGATTGCGCGTTGCTTATCAAATCTACTTGTTGTCAAACCCTGTTGAGGGTTCAAATCCTTGGGCTTGCCAGAAAAATTACACCCACCAACTCGGTGGGGTGAATTTTGGCGCGCCCAGAAGGATTCGAACCCTCAACCTTCTGATCCGTAGTCAGATGCTCTATCCAATTGAGCCATGGGCGCAACGGTCATTTATTCTATATCAATTTATCATAATTGCAAGAAAAAATATTCGGTGCCTATCGCGTCTTGTTATAATATTCATTAAAATGTTTCCGACAGACAGATTTATAATTGTCGTCGCCCAGTGCAAATTGTTCGCCTGCATGAATCACATTGCCCGCAGAATCAAACCGCAAATGGTGTGTCGCCAATTTTGTGCAACCTGAAATCTGGCAACTGGATTCCATATGATGTAATTTTGCGCCAACCTCTATCAACCGTTTTGACGCAGGAAACAGTTCTTGATTGCTGTCCACCATTAACCCATAGCACATTACAATCTTGTTGTCATCATCGGCAATGTGTACCAGTTTATCAATATCTGTGGGTGAAAAGAATTGGACTTCATCAACCAGAACAATTTTTGTATCTGCATCTGGGGTAAATCCTGACAAATCTGACAATGCGATTGCTGGCACAGATATTCCAATGCGCGACACGATTTTATCAGATGCATCACGCGTATCATATTTTGGCTTTAACACTTGAACAGCTGTGCCATTGCGCCGAAAATTATACGCTGTGATAATCAGTTGCGCCGATTTAGACGACCCCATTGCGCCATAATGAAAATGTAAATTTGCCATTTATTACCCCTTTATATAGTCATAGATTCCAACCGTGCAATACGCGATTCCACAGGTGGGTGCGTTGCCGTAATTTGCGATGTAAACGCGCGTGGTGCGGCAGGATTCGCAATACATATTGCTGCCATTGATTGCGTGCGCGACAATGATTCTACATGCGAATTTTTGGAAATTTTGCGTAATGCGTTTGCCAGTGCAATTGGGTTGCGCGTAATCTGGGCGCCACATGCGTCTGCGGCATATTCACGATTACGCGATATTGCCATGCGCAAAATTGGCGCAATAATGCCATTGAATACCATAAATGCCAACCACACCATCATCAAGACCATGGCGCGGTTGCGTTTATTGTCGTCATTGTCTGATGGGTGCAACCAAATCATACGGTAAATAATATCTGCGGCAAATACAGTGGCGCCCAATCCCGTTATAACCAACATATCCAGACGAATATCGCGGTTGCCAATATGCGACATTTCGTGCGCGATTACGCCTTGTAATTCCAGATTGTCTAATTGTTCAATTATGCCACTGGTCAATGCGATTGATGCGTCGCGCGGACTGCGCCCAGTGGCAAATGCGTTCATAGAATTATCGTCAATAATATAAACGCGTGGCATGGGCAAGCCTGCGGCAATCGTGACATTTTCCACTGCGTGCAAAATCTTGCGATTTTCAGCATTTATATCGCGGATCTCATGCGCGCCAGACATGTGTAAAATCATAGAATCACCAAATGCCCATGAAATCAATATCCATATTAAACACACAATGTATGTTGGAATTGCCACAGATATGGCAGTATTCATTGCGTCTTGTACAGGCAACACAATCAAGCAAAACAAAAACACCAGCCCAACAAATATCAATGGAAACAGCGCGACCAGAATTGCGGTCTTGATATTGTTTGCGCGAATATGGTCATAAACTGTTTTAATGCGTGCCATTTTGATTTCTTTCATATTTATCGTTGTCATTATAATAAAAAATCATGACGCGTCATGTAAAAAATTTGCGTTCATATCATGCGTTAAATATGCTATAATTTTCATTATGAATATACGGGTAAAAATATCAATTTTAGTAGTTTTAAGTGCGGTTATCTGCGATGTGTATGGCGCCAGCCTGTTAAAACCTGCGTCTTTCCCCCAGACATTTGACGATGTGCCATTTATTGATCGCATGCGCGTTCTGGCAAATGATTATCAAAACTATGACCCAGAATATGATGAAAACGGTGTCTGCATTCGTGGGTGTGCATATTATGGTATGAAAATAGAAGACGAATTAGATGCGATTGAACGCGCAACCAAGGCTGCAAATGCCGTGATTAATAATAATTATTTGGCACCACAAAATCATATTGCGCCAAATAATCCGTCACCTGTTACCCCAAGTGTTCCGCAAAATGTTCCGCCGTCTGTTCCGCCAAAGCCCCATGTTGCAAATATTCCAGATAAACCCAACGCGCCAGAATCCACGCAAACCCAATATAACTGCGGTACGCATAATAATATTTCACCAAACGAAAGATACTTGCATAACCCGCCAATAAATGGCGATTTGATAATAGTGTCTGATTTTGGACATCGGTCGCGCCCATGCAGTGCCTGTTCCGCAGAACATCGTGGGGTTGATTTGCGTTCTGTGGTGGGTACATCGGTTTTTGCCCCTGCGAACGGTACTGCGTATACTTTTTCAGACGCAAATTGTGGAAACGGTATTCGTATTACACACTCTGACGGTTTTGAAACAACATATTGTCATCTGTCAAAACAAATTGTGAAATCAGGCGAACATGTTGACGCGGGCTGTTTAATTGGGCTGACGGGTGCCACAGGCATGGTTTCTGGGCCACATTTGCATTATGCCATAAAATATAATGGGACATGGATTGACCCGTTGTTTCCACAAAACTATTTGGGTGCGTCATACAGATTCAAACAGGGCGCAATTTCCGCCAACCATTTGGGGGCTAGTTTACCAAATCGGGTTTTGCCTGACGCAGATTAACCCAAAAACTGCCGTTATTTAATGGGTGATAAGATTGTACATATTTGGCAAAAATGCTGGTATTTGCCCACATTGGAAATTTTTCATGCAATATGCCAGACGCCCCAGTGATAACTGTTGCGGTGCGCGCACCAGATTTTGCCATTTGCATCAGCGCGTCCCATGCTTGTTCTTCGGTTTTACCATGGAAATCAATCACCATATGTGACGGGGCAGGGCGCGGCGCAGGTGGAACACGGCGCGACAGATGTAATTCAGCGCGCACCGCACGGCGCACATCAGGCGTATCAGGTGCGTATTCTGCGCCAATCATATCTGCAATATCTTGGTCTGTTAAATTCTTCATAAAATAAATAATAAA